>CAZDPE010000011.1:0-38579 GCA_964507235.1 uncultured Lachnospiraceae bacterium | reverse complement strand
TGGAAATATACATTCCGCCAACTTATGAATGGTATGGCTGAACTGTTACAATTTTTTCAGCTTTGCAAAAGCTGCATACATTATTTTCTGACCGGCCTCATCAAAATCAACCGTCACCTTATAATCCCGGGGACCAGGTTCCATGGAAATTACTGTTCCCTCCCCGTATTTGATATGCGCTACCCTGTCCCCTGCATCATACTCTGGCCTGCTTCCCGGCGTTGTTCCGCCTCCTTTTACAATTCCCATAGCTCCGAAGGAACCGATTCCTTTCGCAATAAACGGTTTATTTTCGGCTGCCGTACGCTTCGGTGCAAGAGCTGCAACAGGCTTAAATCTTGATACCGGCATCGTGACAGAATCATACTTAGGCGCCGGCAGCCTGTTATCCATAAGAGAATCAGGTATTTCTTTAACAAAACGGCTGACCGCATTATACTGCGTTTCTCCCCGAAGCATTCTCTGCTTTGCATAGCACAGCGTCAAGTCCTCCTTGGCCCTGGTTATTCCCACATAGGCAAGGCGCCTTTCCTCCTCAATTTCATCGGGATTATCTGAAACAATGCTCATATAGCCGGGAAAAACGCCATCCTCCATTCCTGTCAGATATACACTTCCAAATTCCAGTCCCTTGGCGCTGTGAAGCGTCATAAGAAGCACCTTATTGCTGTCCCCGTCCACATTATCTATATCCGCAACAAGCGCTACTTCCTCCAGGAATTCACTCAGGGAGGGCTCATCATGCGTTTCCTCATAAGAAACAATTTTGCTGACAAATTCATCTATATTCTCTATACGCCCTTCCGCATCCTCCTCATCAGATGCTTCCAGCTCCTTTACATAGCTGGTAGTTTCGATAATGTCGTTCATTAAATCCTCAAGACTATAGTAGGAAAGCTTGCTGCGAAATGCCTGTATCATATTCACAAAGGGCTTTAGCTTGGCTCCGCTTTTGCCTATAGTACTGATTTCATCCGCCTCCTTCAGGGCATCATAAAAGCTGATTTCCTTCCTATCCGCATAGTCCTGAACCCTGGCAATGGTGGCGGCTCCGATTCCTCTTTTAGGCACATTAATGATTCTTTTTACTGCCAAATCATCCCTGCCGTTATCAATGGTTTTTAAATATGCCAGCAAATCCTTGATTTCTTTTCTGGCGTAGAAATTAGTTCCGCCCACTACATCATAAGGTATTCCCTCCACAACAAACCGTTCTTCCAAAAGTCTTGCCTGGGCATTGGTTCTGAAAAGCACGGCACAATCCCTGTAATCAAAACTTCCTTCCCGCTTTTTCCGTGCAATATCCTCCGCTACAAATTCCGCTTCCTCAAAGGCTGTGTCGAACTGTCTGAAATGAATCCTGTTTCCTTCCCCTTTATCCGTCCACAGGGATTTTTCTTTCCGCCCTTTATTATTTCTGATTACTGCATTGGCCGCATCCAGCACATTCTGGGTGGAACGGTAATTCTGCTCCAGCCTGATAACCGCCGCCTCCGGATACACCTTTTCAAAATCCAGAATATTTCTGATATTGGCGCCTCTGAACTTATAAATGGACTGGTCATCATCACCCACCACGCAAAGATTATGATGAGCATCCGCCAGCAGCCTTATCAGTTCAAACTGGGCTGTATTGGTATCCTGATACTCATCCACCATAATATACTTAAATCTTTCCTGATAGCTTTTCAGCACATCGGGACAGGCTTTAAAAAGCTCCACTGTTTTCATAATTAAATCGTCAAAATCCAACGCATTGTTTTTCTTTAATACAGCCTGATATTCCTGATAAATCTGAGCCGTTTTCTGCTTATGGAAATCCCCTCCCGCACTCAGGCTGTACTCACCTGGAGAAATCAGTTCGTCTTTGGCTGAAGAGATGACAGAAAGGATGCTGCGCTCCTTCATCATTTTAGTATCCACCTGAAGCCTTTTGCAGATATCCTTCATGACCGCCTTCTGGTCATCCGTATCATAAATAGCAAAATTAGTATCATAACCGATTCTGTCTATATAACGGCGCAGTATTCTTACACAGGTGGAATGAAAGGTAGTTACCCAGATGCTGCCGGAACCGAATTCCACAATATCCTCCACTCTTTCTTTCATTTCTCCTGCTGCCTTATTGGTAAAGGTAATCGCCATAATATTCCAGGGATTTACCCCGATTTCTTCTATTAAATATGCAATTCTGTGGGTAAGCACACGGGTTTTGCCGCTTCCTGCTCCTGCCAGAAGCAAAACCGGCCCATCCACCGTAAATACTCCTTTTTTTTGCTGTTCGTTTAACGTATCATAAATACTCATCTGAAAACTCCTGCTGCATTTTTAAATATATCTTCTTTTTTCAGTATTTTATTCTTTTACTTCTGCAGTTCACTGACATTATGAAAAGTCCAGGCATAAATATTAAGCTCCACAATGGGTGTTCCGCAATATTCACATACCTTATTTCCCATGCCGGAAACAGGCGCTCCGCAGTTCGGACAGTTAATACCAAGAGAGAAATCCCTTTCATCCTCTACCATTGTCCTGTCCTGAATATAAACAAGGTCCGTATTATATCTTGTCTGCCTTAAAATATCGGGATTTCCCGAAAGAAGCTTTCCGCCCTCCTCCTTCAGGCAATATTTATACTGAAGGGAGGTTTGAAAGGTAATAATGCATCTTCCGTTTCTTTTTTTATAATCTGCAATCTCGGTTCTGTGCAGTTTAATATTCTCAAACTGCTCTTTTTCTCCTCTTCCTTTTAGCCCGGAAATGCGCATTTCCAGCTTATCCTTTAGTTCCCTGCTGCCTTCCTTTAAAAGTCCCGGATTTCCTGTGCTTATGGACATCAGATAAGAAGTCAGGACATTTTCAGCCCTGACTTTCATTTCATCATATTGAAATTCCGGAAACTCTTTCTTTATTTTAGGAAGATACAGACTGGTCATGGCCGACACTGACTTCGGCGTACCGGCATATTCTTCTTCCACCTGCTTAAGTCCTTCCCTGATGGAATCCGTACCGAATGCCTGCCTGGAAAAAGAACTTACCGCATTTTTCACCCGGCAGACACCATAGGCAATACTGCCAATAATTATCAGAACAAGCACTAATATCACAACAGTTCCTATCTGTCCCATACTCATAAAATTATCTCCTTTTTATTTTTCGGAATTAATACGAAGATAACCATATAATCAATGCTGCAGCTGCAGCCGCTGCAATCACTGTTATAATCACCTTGGGAATGGAAATCGGTATCTTTCCCGATACTTTACCGGTCTGTCCGTTTACCATAAACTGATATACCTTATCTTTATATTTGTAACTGGAAATCCATACCGGCAAAAGCAGATACTTATATGTAATATCCCTGTATTTTGTTGTCATATGAAGATTTCTGATTCTATCGGCATGCTCTTCCTTTTTGATTTTCTTTTCAATGTTGTCTGAAAGCTTGTAATGAATGCTTTCCCTGGCCATCTCCCAACCTTCTTTTAACCCCACAGCATATCTTTCAGCCGCAAAACCTGCCACATATTCAGGCTTATAGCTTTTGTTAGCCGCAGTATTGTAGGGTTCAATTCCATTTAACATGGATTGATTATGGTTGGTAGTGGCACAAACCAGTTCATCATCAAATGCCTCTTTGTAAACACCTCTGGTGGGATGCCAGTCCACCACCGTTTTTGTTTCTTCTCCCTGGCGCACCTTCCGCTCTTTGCCGTAATCAGCTTTGTACTCTGAGGTTGTTTTCGCATCAAAGGTCCAATAGGGGAGGTAAACTCCCTTAAAATTCTTTGCTTTAGCGCTTTCCTTAGCCAGCTTGGGACAAAACCATTTCTTTTTAATCCAGCTTTTAAAAAGCTGTGAAGCTTTTTCATCTGTCACCTGAAAAGGAATAACCCCGCCGGGCGCCATCGTCTTTTTATCCCCTGCTTCCATAACCTGATTGGAACCGCAGAAGGGGCACACTGCCGAAATCTCAAGGGCATCATAGACAGATTCCGCGCCGCAGGCTTTGCAAAGCACTGTCTTTTTCTCTACGCCCCAGTTGCAGTTCTGCACAGACTCCGCCCTGCTAAAATCCAGTTCCTGTGCGCTTTCCGGCTGAGAAAGCTTTTTCTCAATTTTTTCAACATGTCCGCAATAGGGACAGCTTAAACCGCCTGTGGCGGGGTCAAAATCCATGACTCCGCCGCAGCTGGGACATTTTTTATCTGTTTCTTCCATGGTGGACACCGCTTTTGCATCCAGATTCGTATCAAATTCGCTCATTCTTTTTCCCCCGGCAACATTTTTACAAATTATTTCCGAATGTCATCATCATTAAAGGGATCTCCGCATTCAGGGCAGAATTTAGGCGGATTCTTAGGGTCTTCCGGCTCCCATCCGCATTTGTCGCATTTATACAAAGGCTCGCCTGCAGGCTTTTTAGCGCCGCATTCACTGCAGAATTTTCCTTTATTTACTGCGCCGCAGGCACAGATCCAGCCAGCTGTTGCAGGCTGGGGTGAACCGCACTCGCTGCAGAACTTGCCTGTATTGCCTGTATGTCCGCAGGCACAGGTCCAACCGGATGCTGACGACTTAGGCTGCATACTCTGAGGTGCTGCAGAAGGCGCTGACTGAGGCTGCGCCTGCATAGACGGCGCTGTCTGCTGTGCGCCCATCTGGAACAGCTGCTGCGCATTCATTCCGCCTGCCTGGGTCGCCATATTCATACCTGCAAATGCCATCATAGGGCCTGTGGATGTATTGGACGCAGCTGCCTTCATAGCTTCTGCCTGTGCGCCGACCAATGTGGCTGCTGCCATATTGGGATTCCGGAGAACCGCACTCTTTTGCAGTTCCTTAATCATTTCTTCGTCTTCTTCGGATGCCTTCAGGGCATTGATACCAAAGGAAACAATTTCAATGCCTCGAAGCTGCGCCCACTTTTCGGACAATACCTCATTCAATGCATCAGCAAGCTCCATGGTGTGGGCAGGAATGGCGCTGTAGCGCACTCCCATAGCAGAAATCTTGGCAAAGGCAGGCTGAAGGGCTGTCATCAGCTCTGTCTTCAGCTGGCTGTCCAGAGTTTTCCTCTCATAATCTTCCGTCACATTCCCACAGACATTTGTATAGAATAAAAGCGGGTCAGTAATTTTATAAGAATATTCGCCGTTGCAGCGAATGGATATATCAATGTCAAGGCCGATATTGTTATCCACTACACGGAAAGGAACAGGATTTGCAGTACCGTATTTATTTCCCATGATTTCCTTGGTATTGAAGAAATAAACCCTCTGGTCCTTACCTGTATCGCCGGCAAATGTAAAACGTTTGCCAATAGTACTGAAGGTTTTCTTAATATTTTCGCTAAGGTTTCCATAGAGCAGACTGGGCTCTGAAGACGCATCATAAGTAAATTCACCTGCTTCCGCACAGAATTCCACTACCTTTCCCTGGTCTACGATAATCATACACTGTCCTTCATTGACAGCCACTACCGAACCGCCCGAAATAATATTTTCTTCTCCATTATTATTAGATGCGCGCCCCTTAGTCTTTTTATGTCCTTTTGTTACCAATATATCACTATCCAGCGAATCACAATAAAAATACTCTTTCCACTGGTCTGACAGTATACCGCCAATTGCGCCTGTAGCTGCTTTAATTAATCCCATCTCCAAATCCTCCGTTTACTTTTTATATCTTTTCTGCTGCTTTGAGTTCTGAAATTCCCTCTGTTTTTCATTATATCGATTTTGTCGATAGTTGTCTACAATCACATTTACAACTTTCCCATAATAATATGGGCCGCTGAAATAAATTTTTAATTCCTGCATATCCTATATTTATCGAACTTCCAACGTTCAGTCAACAATCCCGCTGCAAGCAACGGGCATCAAGCCTGCAGCGCTGCCCAGCAGTGGGATATTGACCCTCGCGGCATTCGTCAAGGCCATACAGGCATGGCTTTGACTCATTGCTCGCGGGAATAAATATAGGCGGTGCTGTTATGAACTCATTAAAGCGTTTAACCCTGGCGGGCATTATTTTTGTTACTATCGCCGGCACTATATGGCATTTTGTATACAAATGGACAGGCAGCAATATGATAGCGGGACTCTTTTTTCCAATCAACGAATCCACCTGGGAGCATATGAAGCTATGCTTTTTCCCCATGCTGATTTATTCCTTCTATATGAATAAGAAACTGAAGAACCTTTATCCTTGTATTACTTCATCACTGCTTGCCGGTATCTTAGCCGGTACATTTTCCATTCCGGTAATCTTTTATACATATACCGGAATCCTGGGATACCATTCAATGGTATTGGATATAGCCACCTTTATTGTCAGTATTCTGTCCGCCTTTTATACCGTTTACAAATGCACTCTGTCCTGCAAAGCAAAGGGCTGGCTGCCTGCCCTTAAATTACTGACTGCGGTTATCGGTGTGTGCTTTCTCTTATTCACTTACTTTCCTCCGAATATCGGCATCTTTGCTAATCCGCTCGGCTATTTTTCTTTTCCTCTGCACGCTTTCCTTTTCCTGCTCATATGATAAACCATCGAAATGAAATCGGAGGTTTTTATGAAAAAGAAAATATTGGGAAAAGTTATCAGCCTCGCCCTCTGCTTTATTTTAATTGCAGGCATAGCTGCAGGCTGCAGCAAAAAGAATACCGCAGCCAGTACAGACGGTTCCTCCGGAACTGTAAAAGTTACTTTAAACGAGGTTGCACACAGTATTTTTTATGCACCCATGTATGTGGCTATTGAAGAAGGCTATTTTGAGAAAGAGGGTATTGACCTTACGCTCGTAACCGGCTTCGGTGCAGACAAAACCATGACTGCCGTACTTACCGATGAAGCTGATATCGGTTTTATGGGAAGTGAATCCACTATTTATACTTATGCGGGAGGCACACAGGATTATGTAGTAAACTTTGCCCAGCTAACCCAACGCGCCGGCAATTTTCTCGTAGCCCGGGAGCCCATTGATAATTTCAGCTGGGATATGCTGAAGGGTCACAATGTTCTCGGCGGAAGGGCAGGCGGCATGCCGGAAATGGTATTTGAATATATTCTTAAGAAAAATAACATTGACCCTTCTTCCGACCTGGCAATCGACCAGAGCATTGATTTCGGTTCAACCGCCGCAGCCTTTTCCGGCGGGCAGGGAGATTTTACAGTCGAATTTGAACCCCACGCCACCTCTCTGGAGTCCAAGGGTGACGGCTATGTTGTAGCCTCCCTCGGCGAAGATTCCGGTTATGTTCCTTACACTGCTTTCAGTGCGAAGAAAAGCTATATTGAGGCTCATCCCGACACAATCCAGGCTTTTACCAATGCCCTGCAAAAAGGCATGGACTATGTAAACAGCCATACCCCTGAGGAGATTGCAAAAGTAATTGCTCCTCAGTTCGAAGAAACGCCGGTAGAAACAATCACCACAATTGTTAACAGATACTATGAGCAGGATACCTGGAAGAATAACCTGGTTTTTGAAGAAGATGCTTTCACTCTGCTTCAGAATATTCTGGAAGAAGCAGGGGAACTTCCTGCAAGAGTTCCTTATGAAGATCTGGTTAACACTGAATTTGCAAACAAAGCCATAAACTGATTTGCTTATCTGATATACAATAGAAAGCACGCTTTGCGAACTTTCTATTGTCATGAATGAAAAGCTCTATGTGATTGAAAAATAATCAGTCACATAGAGCTTTTTCATTTTCGGAAATATGCAGATTCGTATTTCCCTTTAAACCAACCATGTATGTTTTCCATTCATCCTCTGTTCCGCCAAACACATTCAAATCAATGTATGCCTCAGTTCCCTCATATCCCTCCAGAATTGCCGTATCCATATACTGCCAGAATTGCCATTTTCCTCTCATATCCAGATTGGGGGAATAGTACACATTCCTAATCCATAAGGGATATTCTTCAAATTCATGCTCTATATACCGGTGATACACGGTATAAGTTGTATAAATCATCGGCTTTATCCGATATTCCTCTTCTAATATCTGCAAAAAATCATGCAGTTGACGAATGACCTGTTCCTTTTGGGGAGGATTTGCTTCCTTATCTGCATAATACTCTACATCTACAACCGGAATCAGCTTTCCCTCAAGATTTCCTGCGTTCTGAATATACCATTCGGCCTGCGTTCTGCCTTCGCTGTCAAAACTAAAAAAATGATAGGCGCCAATATACAATTCTGTTTCTTCTGCTGCCTGCCAGTTCACTGCAAATTTGGGGTCCAAATGACCGCTTCCTTCTGTTGCCTTTATAAAAGCAAAGTCAATCCCCTGTTTCTCTAATTGTTTCCAGTCAATCTCTCCCTGATAGTGAGAAACATCCACGCCATGCAATACATATCCGGAAACAAGATACTGATTAATATTCAAAGTCTTTGAAAAAATAAGTGCACTTCCGCCTAAGAAGAACACCAGCACTCCAATTCCAATGAATCGCATTATCATTTTTTTCTTACTTTTCTTCCTTTTTCCGACCTGCATCCGTTTTCTATCCTGATTCTCTTATTTCGTTTCTTTCATCTCATAAATTTCAGTTTGCTGCTCTGTTACTTAGGTCAAGTATATCATGTTTACAAACGGCTTTCTATCTGTTTTCCCTTTTATTGTGGGAAAACTACAGCCATTTGAAAGAAACCGGCGTGCCTTTTACCACGCCGGTTCCACTGGAATTTTAATTTACTTTTTTATGACCTCCGCCTGACTGCCGGAAGCTTTATAAAATTACAAGCCCGTCCCGGCTCATTGCCTTTGGAAATAATTCCGGGCTACATCATAAAATATCCTTCTGTTTGATAAGCCCAGTCAATCAGCGCCATACACATGGCAAATGCTGTCATGGTAATCATAAGCAGGATGGCTGCCACATCATAAACGGTTTTGCTCTGCTCCACCACATTCCCCTGATTGTCTGTCACCTCATAGGTCTTGTGTCTGCTCCCGGCAAGCACCTCAAGCCCAAGCAGAATCAGAATTACCGGCCAAAACCTGTAAATCAGGAAATAGTTAAATCCGGGGAAGAATATATGAATCAGAAACAGAATACCTGTTACTATCAAAACGATACCGAAAGTAACGGAACCTACTCTTCTTACTTTAATGGTCTGTTTTTCCATTTCTAGCTCCTTTCCTGTTCTGCCCTGTCTGCTTCATCATTTGCATCACTATTTTCCGCTGTCTGTCCCGATTCCAGCTTTACCAGCTGTTCTTTTCTTCCTTCTATCATCTTTGCTCCGATAAAAATAATGATAAATGCCACCAGAACTCTGGGCGCATAAATCCCTATAATACGCATGGCACGATAAATGAAATCAGGCAGAAGCTGGTGTGCAATATCCGTAAATGTATTCCACAGCAGAAAAACGCCCGCTGCAATCAATACTGCCGCCACCCATTTTTGATACTTGCTCACAAAAGCCTTTCCATTTGAAATATCATTAATGCCAAACAAATACTCATCCTTCACCTCGCTAAATTCTTCATCACTTAAGCTGGCAAGATGATTTGCATGAAAGAATCCGTAAAACCATACTACTATGGATATACTGGCAATTCCATCCAGACGCAGACTTGTCGGTATAAAAATCGAAAGGAAAAACAAAATCATCAGACTTGTTCCTGTACGCATAAATCCCATATACATCTCACCTGCTCCCGGCAGCAGGGAAAAGCAAAAAGTTAAGAACCTGTTTTTTTTCTTAGTTTTCATAGTAATTTCCTCCTAAATCATCCACATTAAATAAGTTCCCTATTTTCTGAAGCAATCCGTCTATGGCTTCGTTTACTTCCTTTCTTTTCTGACTTACACGCTCGCTTATTTTTTCATCCAGACTGATTCTTTCCATGTCATCCGTCCTGTTTTGTTCTTCGGAAATCTTCCATTCCTTTTCCAGCAGCCCCGCTTTACTGACATCACTGCCGTTTCCTGCCGGAATCATAAAAATCAGTAAAACTGCCGCCGCCATGCCGGCTACCATCTTAAGCGTATACAGAAACAAAGATACCGGCTGCTGACTTTTCTTTCCGGTTAATATCGGCGGCTGCTCTGTTTCTTTTACCTTTGAAAGAATTTCATCCTTCAAATGCACAGGTGCATAAAGTTCTTCTCTCTCCAACTCTTCTATGAAACTGTTCAGTTCTTCATCCGTAGGATATCTGTTCATACCGGTTCCTCCTTTCCGTAAATTTCCCGCAGCATATTTCTGGCACGGTAAATCTGAGTCTGAATGGTTTTAATGTTAACCTTTCTTTTTTCCGCTATCTGCATTGCACTAAGTTCCTTAATATAATAATCCTCTGCAATTGCATCGTAAGGAGGCTTCAGGCTTTCGCAGTTTTTCTTAAGTCTGTATTTTATTTCTTCCTCCATACAGATTTCTTCCGGGTTTTCCTTTCTTTCTGTTATTGTTTCAAAAAAACCGTCCTCTGTGGGAACTCCCTTGTGCCCGGCGCTTCTGACATAATCAATGCTCTTATTGGTGGCAATCCTGCAAATCCACGCCTTTTCATTGCTGCCGTCAAAGGTATCATACTTTTGAAAGACCGATAAAAAAGTTTCCTGCGCAAGGTCTTCTGCTGTAAAATAATCACCCGTTATTTTATAGCAAATGGAAAAAACAAGCTTCTCATATGTATCAATGAGTTCCGCAAGCCGGCTTTCCGAACACTTTGATATTGTCATTGCACTGCTTATCTTTCCCACCTCGATTTCTTTTCTTTTTATTTCTTTCAATTATTATAACGCGTCAGATTTCCGATTATCTTCAGAATCATAAAATTTTCTTTTAATATTTTTTAATACTATTTATTTCAGAAATTCTGCTTCTCATGCAATTCTGCTTCTCATGCAATTTTTCTTTTCACTGTATGAGAATTATGATAAACTATTACCAGTAAATCAATCAAAACATTGTAAGAGGGAGGAAATCTTATGGGATATCCGCAAAGAAATGATAATCTTTCACAGAATTTAATGAGAAATGTCCAGCTGTCCGAACATGACCGAAAGACTCAGGGCGCTGCAGACGAAAAACAGAGAAAATTAGGCAAAATCGCATTTTTTGCAGTACTGGCTGTAATCGTATTCATTATTTTATTATTTGTAATTCTGTAAATCCGGCTGTTTTTTACAAAACTGCTTTTCCTTAAATATATTGCGATTATTTCACACCCATTGTATTATAAGCTTATATGACATATTTTAGGAGGAAACAAAATGGGAATTTATGTAAACCAGGTTGGATACCCTGTTAAGGGAGCAAAAATTGCAGTTTCCACTGCTCCCTGCAATTTTCAGATAATTCGGAGTATAGACCAGATAAGCGTATTTGACGGCGTTGCCACAGAAGCCGGATTTGATGCCTCTTCAGGCGACTGCATCTGGCATATAGATTTTTCGGATTTAGAAATTCCGGGCAGCTATTACATCTTAGGCGCAAATCAGGAAAAATCTCCCGTTTTTACTATCGGTTTACATGTTTATGCCCCTTTAAAACAGGATTTATTAAAAGCATTTTATTTTCAGCGCTGCGGCTGTGCTCTTATAAAAGAACATGCCGGCATTTATACTCACGCAGCCTGCCATACTTCTCCCGCTGTGTTTTTGGAAGACTATATAAACCACACGGCAAATCCTGAAACCTTTGATATGACAGGCGGCTGGCATGATGCCGGAGATTTCGGAAGATATACTACTGCCGGAGCCGTGGCTGCCGCTCATCTTCTTTATGCATATGAGCTTTTTCCCGAAAGCTTCCGGGACCTTGTGAATATTCCTGAAAGCGGAAACGGTATTCCCGATATTTTAAATGAATGTTTCTATGAGTTGAAATGGCTGTTAAAAATGCAGGCTCCGGACGGAGGCGTATATCATAAACTGACCGCCTTTTGTCATGCCGGTTTTATCATGCCTGAAGATGACCATGATCGTTTTCTGATTTATCCCGTTTCTTCCATGGCCGTAGGTGATTTTGCAGCTGTTATGGCTTTAGCATCCCGCATTTATAAACCGTTCCTGCCCGATTTTGCAGCCGAAGCGCTCAACTCCGCCAGAAAAGCCTTCGACTGGCTTTTGACTCATCCCTATCAGGGTTTCCGCAATCCGGAGGGCAGCAACACAGGTGAATATGATGATGAATGTGATTTGGATGAAAGAATGTGGGCTGCAGCAGAGCTTCTTCGAAGCGATGAAGAAGGCAATCCTTCTTATTTAAAAACACTGAAGGAACTTGTTTTTTCCGATATTAATAAGACAGATTTCGGTTGGACGGATGTATCCGGTTTTACTCTTCTCAGCGTATTGTTTGACCCGGAGCGCCGTGCCGGAGCAGATATAGAAAAAGAGCTACATACATCACTGTTTACGGAGGCGGACAGGCTTTTGGGGCTTTCTGATAAAAGCGGTTATCTTCTTGCCATGAAGCCTGAGGATTTCTGTTGGGGCAGCAATATGGTTGTCTGCAATCGTTCCATGCTTCTGATTACGGCAGCTTTGTTATCAGATGGTGATAAAGCCAAGGCTTACCGCCAGGCTGCCATGGAACACCTTCACTATCTCCTTGGCAGAAATGCCTTATCCATAAGCTATGTAACCGGCTACGGAGAAAACGCTTTTAAAAATCCTCACAATCGTCCTACCTTTGCAGACGGTATTGAACTTCCCATGAAGGGCTGGGTCAGCGGCGGCCCCAACAAAGCGCCCTGCGACCCCAAGGCAAATGAATTAATTCCCGCAGGCACACCTCCCATGAAGTGCTATGTGGATGACGTGGAAAGCTATTCCACCAATGAAATTACCATCTACTGGAACTCACCTGCAGTTTTCATGACCGCCTGCTTTGATTCCATCTCATAAAAGTTTCCCCTGGCTGCAGCAAAAGCAGTCAGGGGTTTTTGTCCTTTCAATTTCCGTTCTTTAAAAAAGCTGATTTTCACTGTCCCTGACTTTTCTCTTCCTCCAGTATTTCCCGAAGTGTATGCCAGCCCAGCACCGCACACTTCACTCTGGCGGGCATATGCGCCACATCTTCAAACGCCCCCGCTTCTTCCAGACTCTCCACTTCCTCCTTTGTGGCTTCTCCCCGAATCATCCTAAGAAAAATCAGGGCAAGATTATCCGCCTCTTCTCTGCTTTTCCCGATAATCATATCCAGCATGATATCAGCCGATGCCTGGGAAATGGCACATCCATCTCCCACAAACGAACCGTCAGTGATGACACCTTCTTCTATTTTCAGATTCAGGCGGATAGTATCTCCGCAGCTTGGATTAACACCGTCTTTTTGCGCCGTGGCACCGGAAAGCTCATATTTGTGCCCCGGATATAAGTTGTGCTCCGTTAATATGGCATTATAAAAACTTCTTTCCTTATTCTTCATACCCCATCCTCCTGCGAATGCCTGCCACACTTTCCAAAAATTTATCAATTTCTTCCTCTGAGTTGTAAAAAGCAATGCTGGCTCTTGTAGTGGAACGCACCTTCAAATACTCCAAAAGGGGCTGAGCGCAGTGGTGTCCCGCCCGTACGGCAATCCCGTCCGCATCCAGGATACTGCTCACATCATGAGGATGTACGCCTTCCAGTGTAAAGCTCAAAATTCCACAATGTTTTCGGAAATCATCTGCTCCCTGTATCTGGATATGGGGAATGGCCTGCAGCCCTGCAAAAGCCCTCTTTGTAAGTGAAAGCTCCATTGCCTGAATCTCCTCAAAACCGATACTGCTAATAAATTCCACGGCGGCCTTTAACCCCCAGGCTCCTGCTGCATTCACGGTTCCCGCTTCAAAGCGGTGGGGAAGTTCCGCCCACACGGCTCCTTCTCTGGTAACCGACTGAATCATTTCACCTCCCAGCAGGAAAGGCTCCATTTTCTGAAGCAATTCCTTTCTGCCATAGAGAACCCCGATTCCCATGGGACCATACATCTTATGTCCTGAAAAGGCAAGAAAATCCACATCCATATGCTTCACATCCACCGGCATATGCGCAACCCCCTGGGCCGCGTCCACTACTACTACTGCCCCGCTTTTTCTTGCCCTGGCAATTATCTTATCAAGAGGGGTGGCAGCCCCCAGAACATTGGAAATCAAAGTGACTGCCACCAGACGGGTTCTGCCGGAAAAGACACGGCTTATCTGTTCTTCTGTAATTGTTCCGTCCTTCTCACATTCCAGCCATACAAGCTTTGCCCCTGTCTTTTCTGCCACTCTCCTCCAGGGAAGCAGATTACTGTGATGCTCCAGGATACTTACAACAATTTCATCCCCCTCCTTCAGGCAGGAAAGTCCATAGCCGTATGCCACAAGATTCAGACTTTCAGTGGCGTTTCTTGTAAAAATAATTTCCTCCGGAGAAGATGCATGCAAAAAATTCCTGACACTTTCTCTGGCTTCCTCATACTTTTCAGTTGCTTCCTGACCAAGGGCATAAATACCTCTGAGGGGATTGGCATTAAATTCCCGGTAAAATTCCTCTTCCGCTTTTATCACACATTCAGGTCTTTGGGCTGTTGCCGCATTATCCAGATATATAACAGGCTTTTTCAAAAGAAGAGGAAAATCCTTCCTGAAATCCTTTCTGAAATCAGCATCTTTACAGTGTTCTGACGGCAAATCAATATTTCTGCTGCAGGGCATATTCCGTCACCTCCTCCAGATATTTCTGTACCCGCTCTTCTATCTCTTCGTTTCCAATCAGAGCGCTCAGCCCTTCTATCCCCGCTCTTGCAAGAAGGCCCACCGCTTCAGACCTTTCAATTCCTCTGGAAGCCAGATAAAACAGCGTTTCTTCGTCCGGCTCCCCTATGGTTGCGCCGTGACTGCCCTGTACATCTTCTTCTCCGCAGAGAATCAGCGGAATTGTCTGGTTCACTGCATTCTCACCCAGCATCAGCACTTCCTCCAATTCCTCACCTTCAGAGCCGGAGGCTCCCTTTTTAAAGTCAATTGTCCCCCTGAATAACTTAAAGGCCTCATCTTCCAGCACGCCTTTTGCAAGAATCCTGCTCTTTGTCCTTTTCTCTTTGTGAAATGTCACATAATTCATATCCAGGCACTGCCTGCCTCTGAGCCAATATCCCAGCTCCGCCGTTATACTGCTTTCCGTTCCTTCAAGACTCCCGCAAAAGCCGGTCCATGTTTTCGCTCCTCCCAGAAAGAGCTGCAAAAGCTCCACTTCTGCTCCCTCTTCGCATTCCGCTTTAATATCATTTACAAACCGGTATTTTTCTCCTAATAATTGTACCTGTACCAGACGCACTTTTGCATATTTTCCCACCCTTATTCTTGTCTTCAAATCAAACAGCCCTTCCTCCTCCTTTGCAGAGGAAACCTCCATCCATACCGTCAGTACACTGCCCTTTTCTGCAGTCATCCCGACCTCCTGTCCCCTATTTTCATCATTTCTGCATGCAAAGCTTAAAAAACTTTCTTCTTTTTTATTCTCTCTTGAAAATACCCATATGGGTGTTTCCTGACTTATATCTTCATATCGCCGGGCATCCTCATCCTTCAGAACGCTTTCATTCATCCCCAGCTGATTCCAGGTGCGAACCGGCAGCTGATTCATTTTTATTTCTGTCATCGGTTCCATAATCCACTCCCTTTCTGTTTCGGCGCATACGGCGCCAGGCCTATATTATCCAATGCTTCCTTTCATTTCAAGCCGTATCAGATTGTTCATCTCAACAGCATATTCCAGGGGAAGCTCTTTGGACACATTGTCCGCAAAACCGCTGACAATCATTGCCCTCGCCTCTTCTTCGGCAATTCCCCTTGACATCAGATAAAAAACCGCTTCATCACTGATTCTGCCGATTTTTGCCTCATGTCCCACATCTGCATGCCTGGTGCGGATGTCCATGGCAGGAATGGTATCGGAGCGTGACTCTGAGTCCAGCATTAATGACTGGCATGACACTGCCGACTTCGCTCCCCCTGCCTGCTTTCCTATAATTACCGAGCTGCGGAAAGTACTGATACCGCCGCTTTTTGATATGGAGCGGGTATTGATATAGGATGTGGTATCAGGAGCCGCATGAACCACTTTGGCCCCGGTATCCAGATTCTGGCCCCTGCCTGCAAAGGTAATTCCCGTAAATTCCATCCTTGCTCCCTTTCCTTTCAATATAGTCATGGGATAAAGACAGGATACCTTTGAACCAAAAGAGCCGGACACCCACTCCATAACGCCTCCTTCCTCCACCAGCGCCCTTTTTGTATTCAGGTTATACATGTTTTTGGACCAGTTTTCAATGGTGGAATAACGAAGGCGCGCACCTTTTCGCACAAACAGCTCCACACAGCCTGCATGAAGATTCGCCACATTATACCTGGGTGCGGAACAGCCCTCTATAAAATGTAAATCGGCTCCCTCATCCACAATAATCAGCGTATGCTCAAACTGCCCGGCTCCTTTGGCATTCAGCCGGAAATACGACTGAAGCGGAATTTCCACCGATACCCCGGGCGGCACATAAACAAAAGAACCTCCTGACCAGACGGCTCCGTGCAGGGCGGCAAACTTATGGTCGGTGGGTTTTACCAGCTTCATGAAATGCTTTCGCACCATATCCCCGTACTCTCCCCAGAGCGCGCTCTCCAAATCCGTATATATGACTCCCTGCTGGGCTACCTCCTGCCGGATATTGTGATAAACAAGCTCCGAATCATACTGAGCGCCTACGCCTGCCAGGGATTTCCTTTCCGCCTGGGGAATTCCAAGCTGTTCAAAGGTATTTTTAATATCCTGCGGAACCTCTGACCACTTTGCCGTCATTTTTGCACCGGTGCGCACATATGTGGCAATATGGTTTATATCAAGCCCGTCAATAGAAGGCCCCCAATCCGGCATTTTCATCCCGTTATAAATCTGCAGCGATTGAAGCCGGAACAGATGCATCCACTGAGGATCCTTCTTTTCTTTGGAAAGGCGTTCCACTACCGACACATCCAATCCTTCCGGAAGCCGGTAGCTGTCTTTTTCTTCATTCCTCCTGTCATAGACACTTCTGTCCATGTCCTCTACATAAGTTTTGTCCCTCATATTTTGCCTCCCGCCGTTTCCTTCTTCAGCTTGCCGATATACGCTTCAAATCCATTCCTGTTAATCTCATCAATCAAAGAAGCATCTCCTGTTTTTACAATTCTTCCGTCCACCAGAATATGTGTGTAATCCACCTGCAGTTCCTTCAATATTGCGGCATTATGTGTAATAATAAGCAGAGCTCCGTCCTGATTCTTATGATATTCCTCAATGCCCTTTGACACGGTGCGCACTGCATCCACATCCAGACCTGAATCCGTTTCATCCAAAATTGCCAGCGATGGCTTCAGCAGAAGCATCTGCAAAATCTCAGCTTTCTTTTTTTCTCCTCCGGAAAATCCGACATTCAGTTCTCTCTGCGCATAATCTTTGTCCATCTGCAAAAGCTCCAGGGCTTCTTCCAGTTCCTTTTTAAAATCCCATAAACGAATGCGGCTTCCTCTCCTCTGCTCCAATGCATTCCTGATAAAAGTGTTAAGGGGCAGTCCCGGCACCTCCAATGGGCTCTGGAAAGACAGAAAAATCCCTTCCTTTGCCCGCTTATCAGGACTTTCTTCGTTTATAAGATTCCCCTTAAACCAAATTTCTCCTCTATCAATCTGATAACGCGGATGTCCCATCAATACATATCCCAAGGTGGATTTTCCTGCGCCGTTTGGCCCCATCAGGACATGTGTTTCACCTTTTTTTATATTCAAATGAATATCGTTGAGAAGCTCTTTGCCTTCTACGGATACCGATACACCTTCTACATCCAACAATCGTTCTGACATATTTGCACCAGCCTTTCTTTTTCATGTATTTATTACCCACTATTTTAGTAGGCTGACTTTATCATAATCACATCAGCCCACTTTGTCAATGGGTTGATTCAATTGTTTTTCTGAAAATCCTGTGATATACTATAAAAAAAGTTTTGAAGCAAAGAGAAAGGATATCCCATGCTAATATCAACAAGAGGACGTTATACATTATATGTGCTGGTAGATTTGGCAAAGCATATGGAGGAGGGCTATATTCCCCTGAAAGAAATTGCCAGCCGGCAGGGTATTTCAAAAAAATATATGGAAAATATTTTAAAAATTCTGGTTGAAAACAAACTGCTGGAAGGAATCAAAGGAAAAGGCGGCGGCTACCGCCTGACAATGCCGCCGGAACAATATTCCCTGGGAGCAATTTTACGGCTGACCGAAGGAAGTCTTTCGCCTGTTGCCTGTACTTCTCCCGAACATACCGGCTGCACGCGAAAGGAAAGCTGCCCGACCCACCCCGTATGGAAGGAACTGGACAGCCTGATTAACCGTTATCTGGACAGCGTTACATTGGCAGATTTGCTGAAGAATTAATAATAAAAGCACTCTTTGCAGATTTTCTATTATCATGAAAAAATTCCGGTACAACATCACCGGAATTTTTCTTTTCACTATTTTTTTGAACTGCTTTTATCTTTCTCATTCTCTGATGAAACGCTTCCCAGCGCATCCACCATCTTTTCAATCAAAAGCTTCTTAATGTATACATCAAAGCTTAAAAGCCCGATAAAGGAAAACAACTGCAGAAATTCCCTGTCTTCCTCAGGGGCATCCGCAAATGGTTTTCTGGAAGTTTCAAATTTGTTAATGATATCATTCTTAAGTGCATCTACCTGCATCCTTTCCAAACTGAAGATTTCTTCATATATAACGCCCAGATTCAATTCTCCCTCCGAGTGAAAATATTTCTTACAAACAGGGCTTAATAAAGTCTGTATATCATTAATAGACAAAATTCCCTTATAATAGTAGATAAAAATCAGCATAATCACATGCTCTTTACTGTATTTTTTCTTTACAGGAGGCGGAAGCAAATCATTTTTTGCATAGTTGTTAATCATTGTTTTCGTCAAAATCTTATCTTCGCCGGGATTTCTGACTGTATTCTTTAATTTGCTCTCCATAAAGGTTGTAACCTGGTCCATATATAAATCAATATTGGGGATATCCTCAAGCTTAATATGCTGAACCCTGTCCAGGCTTTCCATAATGCTGTTCAATAAATCATCCTTATCAATTGTCATTTCCTTTTATTCCCCTTCCTGACTTGGCGCTCCTCGCCGCTTGATTTCCTTTCGATAAGTCACATTATATAGTATTAAAAACCACATGACAAGTATGTAAGGGTTAAAAAATTCAATCTTTACTTTAAAACTTTAGTATGTTAAAATTTTATTGTGTTAATAAATTTTCTTTGGGAGGAATTTTTTTATGAATAAAAAAATTCAGACAGCTGCTGTTGACCAGCTTTTTGAAGCTGTCTTATGTCTTAAAAATAAAGAAGAGTGTTATAGCTTTTTTGAGGATTTATGCACTGTTAACGAGCTTCTTTCTCTTTCTCAGCGTTACGAAGTAGCATCCATGCTGAAGGATAAAAAAACTTATCTGGAAATAGCCGAAAAGACAGGCGCCTCCACTGCTACTATCAGCCGTGTAAACCGCTCCCTTAATTATGGCAACGACGGTTATGACCTGGTTTTCAGCCGCCTGGAAAAGTAGCGGAAAGCATTTTTATAAGCTGCTGTACCTGCGGCAGAGAGCACACTATGCAAATTTTTTATTGTCATGAATAAAAAACTCTATGCGGAAAATTTCTCAACCACATAGAGTTTTTCTGTTTTCTGCTTTTTGGTTTATCCGGCATAAATCACATTTTCATGTATGCTTCAGCCATTGATATCAATCAGGAGCATGGGGTCTATATATTCCTCATCTTTCATTATCTGATAACCCAATTCCTGATTATCTTCGCCTATGGTAAACAAAATGTAACCTTTCCCTAAAAACTCTCCTGTTTTAACTAACGCCGAGCCCTTATTGCGATACACAGAATAATATCCATTCTCATGGTCTATTACAATCTTTGTACCATAATCCATATCCGCATCCACACTAATGACTGTTCCGGTTCCCGTTGTAATCACATTTACCCCCTGAGCCGCTGTAAATATCAGCATGGGGTCACCTTCCTCCGCTTCCTTCATGGTGGCGGACCCGCTTAAAGGAAATCCTTTGGGAAGCGCATTCTCCACAGTTTCCTGCGAAATGGCATCCTCGGTAGCCACTTTCTTGCTCACGGTTTCGCTTAAAACAGTTACCTTACTTGAAAGCGTTGAGTTCTCTACGGAAAGCGCTTCATTTTCATCCGTTAAATTATTAATCGTTATTATTTGCTCAACAATCTGATTTCTTGCGTCCTTAATTGTAATTGTACTGTAAACGAATCTACAGACAATTGCTACAACTATCAAAAAAAGAACGGCGGCTATTACTTCCACAACGGCAGAACTGATGGTATGTTGCTTAATGGTTCCGTTTTCATCTTCGGTTACCAAAAGCAGGGCAAACTTATTTTTTCTTTTTCTCTGTTGCTCCATAAATTAGACGTCACCTCCGGTCAATTGTACTCATTTTACCACAGATGACAAGATTGCACAACTTTATTTACCATTTTATGAAATTTCACTTCAGTGTGCAAATTCTTGGTAACAAAATATGGAATTTTCTTTACTTTTAACAATGACTGTGATATTCTGAATGTGTTGCAGAAGAAATTGCTGCATGAACTTATATTTTTTATTTTTTTGGAGGTATCTACAATGAACAAAGGTACAGTAAAGTGGTTTAACAACCAAAAGGGTTACGGCTTCATCTCTGATGAATCAGGCAACGACGTATTCGTTCACTACTCAGGATTAAACATGGAAGGTTTCAAATCTCTTGAAGAAGGCGCTTCCGTAGAATTCGACGTAGTTAACGGCGAAAAAGGACCTCAGGCCGTAAACGTAACAAAGTTATAAGAAATTATAACGCATTAATTCAGTAACACGATGTGCCCGTTCTTAAATATAAATTATATTTTATTTAGAATTTGCAGTATTGTCTAACGAATTAAGAAAAAAAGCTATTGCGCCAGCGATTGTAAAGTCGCCGCAATAGCTTTTTACGTCCATTCAAAGGCTCATAAAGCAAACCGTTATTGAGTTCTTATTTCAAAAAATCCAGCACCTCGTCAAATTTCATGCTTCCCCCGAATAAATCAAGGGCGCTTCCGATTGTAACATCCACCTTTCCCCTGCCAAGATGCCTCAGCTTTTTTAAATCTTCAAAAGAATGCACGCCGCCCGCATAAGTTACGGGAATAGCACATTCCCTCCCAAGCAAAGCGGCCACATCCTCCTCGATTCCCCGGGCTTTGCCCTCCACATCTACTGCATGGACTAAAAATTCATCGCAAAATGAAGACAATTCCTCCAGTGTCTTCCCATTCAGAGAAACATCCGTATATTTCTGCCATCTGTCGGTCACAATATAATATGCATTTTCTTTTTTGCGGCAGCTAAGGTCTAAAACCAGCCTCTTTTTTGAAACGACGCTTTTAAGCTCCTGCAGCCTGTCATAATGCAGCTTTCCATCTTTAAAAGCATAGGAAGTGACAATAACATGACTGGCTCCTGCCTCTAAATACTCTTTTGCATTATCCGGCGTAATGCCGCCGCCCACCATCAGGCCTCCGGGATACTCCCGCAGCGCTGCAAGCGCCTGATTTTTTGTTTTTTCATAAAATTCGCTGGAAACGGGATTCAATAATATAATATGCCCGCCTTTCAGGCCTTTATCCCTGTAAAGTCCGGCAAAAAAAGCTGCAGTCTGTTCCGATACAAAATTTTCCTCGGCTTTATTGCCTTTATCTGACAGACTTCCGCCTACTATCTGTTTTACTTTTCCGTTATGAATATCAATACATGGCCTGAATTTCATTTAACTGACACCTTTCTTCCTTATCCGTCTGCATTGCCCGGAGCAATAACAAATACTTCCTTACCGAATATTTTACCGCAAGGTGCACATAATAGCAACAGAACTGATATCATGCGGTTCACTTTAATCAATAAGGAGGTTATTATGAAAAATATGAAAAAAATTATTTCATTAGCTGTTGTTCTTATGATGGTTTTTGCTTTAACAGCCTGCGGCAAAAATAATGCAAATAAAAATGATAATGACATGGCCGGAGCAGGAAACAATAATACAACCACAGAAACCGGAACTGCAGGCGACAATAATATGAATAACACTGCTAATGGCACCACTGACAATTTAAACAATAACACCAATACCACTGGAAATAACGATTCCCTCATAGGTGATATGGAAAACGGAGCAAATGATATTACCGGAAATGAAACAGGCGATAATATCAACAACGCCACTGCCGGAAACGGAAATGACGGGGATTCTCTTTTAGAGGATGCCGGTGATGCTGTAGGAAACGTAGTGGATGATGTGGCTGACGGTGTATCTGATTTAACCGATGATGTTGTCGGTAACGGAACAGATAAATCCACGGTTAACGATAACAATACAACTGCTGGCAACACTGAAAAAACCGGAACTGCTGCCAACAACAAATAAGGAATTATTTCCTTTCATCATAAAAGCTGCCCTTGTAAAAGAGCAGCTTTTATTCATGACAATAGAAAGCTTGCAAAGCGTGCTTTCTATTGTTCACGGCAGCAGAAAATTATTTTTCTATAATAATTCCGTCCCTGTATGCCTGAAGAAGAAGTTCCAGCTGTTTAATACTTTCCTTAAGCTCCCGGCCTATATCCGTATCCGCCACCAGAATCCTTTCAAAAGAAGTTTCCACTATAGTGGTATCCGAAAAAATATCAGACTCATGCAGAATCGCTGATTCTGTTGATTCAAAAGGCTCATGGGCTACAAGGCGCATGCCGTGTGAATTTGCTATCAGCGTATAACCCGCAATTCCGGTTTTGCTTTGATATGCTTTGGAAAAGCCTCCGTCTATAATGAGCAGCTTACCGTCGCACTTAATGGGCGATTCTCCTTTCTTAAGTTCCACCGGAACATGTCCGTTGATAATATGGGATTTTTTTGTATCAAGCCCAAATTCCACCAAAATCTTATTTAAAATTTCTTCATTATCCAGCAGGGAATAATAACTGTTTTTTACCTCCTTATGAGTTTCCTTTTCCTTCAGGAAATATCTTTCAAAAGTGGCCATTTTATCCTTGCCGAATACCGGTGAATTGGGTCCTGCCCATGTATACCAGATTAAATCCTGGGCCCTTCGCATTTCTATAGGGTCATTTTTTGCATAATATCCTTTTCTCGCATAATTGTCCAGAATATCATACAAAGCTTTTCCTTTATATTTCTTTCCATCCACATTGGCGCTCTTAAAGTTACCGTTTTCATCCACCGGCACACAGCCATGATATAAAAGATTGGAGTTATGAACCTTATAAAGTCCGCCGTTGGAATACAAAAATTTTACGTGCCTCTGCAGCTTTTCACATTTCAAAAATGCCTGCTGGATTCTTGCCATAACCTGCTCTTCATCAGGCGTCAGATTATAAGGGTCGGCAGGGTCTACCGTCGGAAATTCCACATCCGACATTTCATATTCCTGCCCATATGCAAGAACCGTTTTCTTTTCATAGTCAATTTTATCAAGCAGAAGCCTGTCATCCATTTCAAATTCCGGATGTCTTTTTATCACCTGTCCCTCAAGCTTAAACTGAATAATGGCAATAGCCTTATGAATCTTCATATCAAGGCTCAGATCCTTGGTATTATAATCCGTATTATATTTTATGGCAAAAGTATCACAATTAACGTCCTTATAGGTTTCAAGGGCAAAGGTGGCAAGAGGAATCAGATTGATTCCATAGCCGTCCTCCAGCGTATCCAGACTGCCGTATCTGGCCGCAATCCGGAGAACCGTGGCAATGCAGGGAAGGTGGCCGCAGGCAGCTCCCATCCACACAATATCGTGATTCCCCCATTGGATATCCACGGAATGATATTTCATCAGCGTGTCCATAATCACATGCGGGCCGGGCCCCCTGTCATAGATATCCCCTACAATATGAAGATGGTCAACTACCAGTCTTTGTATCAGATTGCTTAAAGCAATTATAAAGTCAGGAGCCCTTCCGATTCGGATAATGGTATGAATAATTTCATTATAATATCCTTCTTTATCAGAAACCTCTGCCTTCTCCGTAATTAATTCTTCAATGATATATGCAAAATCCCTGGGCAGCGCCTTCCTCACCTTGGACCTTGTATATTTGGAAGCAACTGTTTTCGTAACCTGAACCAATCTGTGCAGGGTAATCTTATACCAATCTTCAATATTGTCCTCTTCCTGCATAACAATATCCAGCTTTTCCTGAGGATAATAAATCAGTGTGGCAAGCGACTTCTTGTCCCTGCTGCTTAAAGTATTTCCGAAAACCTCATCAATCTTTCGCCTGACCGCTCCCGAGCCGTTTTTCAGCACATGATTAAACTGTTCATACTCTCCATGAATGTCCGTCAGGAAATGTTCTGTTCCTTTCGGCAGGTTCAAAATAGCCTGAAGATTAATTATCTCCGTTGAAGCGGCTGCAATATTAGGATATTGATTAGCCAGAGTTTTTAAATACTTTAATTCCAATTCATTCATTTCGTTCATGCAATTTCCCCCGTTTTAGTCTGATAAGACGGTGCAGAAATCCTGCAGCCGTCCGGCATCCGCCTTACTTATCCAGAAATGTGCTTATAAAGCCTTAGGCTATATATTTATTACATCACTCATATCATACAGACCTGCCGGTTTTCCCTTTAGAAATTTAGCTGCCTGTATTGCACCTTTACCGAACACTGCCTTGGAATACGCCGTATGAGAGAAGGTAACAACCTCATCCGCCCCGGCAAAAATCACATCGTGCTCACCTACAATAGTGCCGCCCCTTACTGCCGAATAACCGATTTCCTTTTGAGGGCGTTTTTCTCTTCTTGTGCTTCTGTCAAATACATATTCATATTCATTACCAAGAACTTCATTGACAGAATCTCCAAGCGCCAGGGCTGTACCGCTTGGTGCATCCACCTTTAACCTGTGATGCTTCTCCACAATTTCAACGTCAAATCCTGCCGGCGCTAAAACAGCTGTAGCTTCCTTCAATATTTTAAGCAGCATATTGATGCCCAAAGACATATTGGCAGACTTTAAAATTGCTACTTTCTTTGAAGCATCCTCCACCTTTGCAAGCTGTTCCCGGGAAAGTCCCGTAGTACAAAGCACACAGGGAATCTGTTTTTCCACGCAGTAGTCCAGAAGGTCATCCACAGCAGGCGCAGCGCTGAAATCAATGACTGCATCCGCCACCACATTACATTCCCTGATATTTTTAAATACGGGAAACGGATTTTTGCCTTCATCGAAAGCATCCACACCTGCCGCCAACGCAATTTCTTCATCCTCCTGGATCAGTCCTGCTATCATGCGGCCCATTTTCCCGTTACATCCATGCATAATTATATTTGTCATGTCTGCTCCTATCCGCGCTTACCTGCGCATGTATATTTTTCTATAAAATACCATATTCCTTCATGACTTTTTCAAGTTTTGCCGCATTTTCTTCTTCCATTTCGGTTAACGGCATACGAAGAGGACCCACTTCTTTACCCATCAGATTAAGGGCCTTCTTAACCGGAATGGGATTTACTTCACAAAACAGCGCATTGCAAAGGGGAATTGCTCTGAATTGTTCAGCTGCGCTTCCTTCTACATCACCTGCAAAAAACTTTTCACAGATATCATGAGTCTGTCTGGGCGCTACATTGGATAATACAGAAATAACACCCTTGGCCCCTAACGCAAGAAGGGGCACAATCTGGTCATCATTGCCCGAATACAAATCCACTTTGCCGCCCGCAATGCTCATCAGCTTCACAATCTGGCTGATATTGCCGCTTGCTTCTTTAATCCCTACAATATTCTCCACTTCACTGCAGAGCCTTACTGCTGTTTCCGGCGCTATATTGCAGCCTGTTCGGCTGGGTACATTGTAAAGAATACAAGGAAGCTTTACGGAATCTGCAATTGTTTTATAATGCCTGTAAAGCCCGTTCTGAGTAGCTTTATTGTAATAAGGCGTTACCAGAAGCAGTGCATCCACCCCGAACTTCTCAGCCTCTGTGGAAAGATAAACCGCTGTTTCCGTACAGTTGGAACCGGTTCCTGCCACAACAGGGACTCTGCCTGCTACCTTTTCAGCACAATATCTGATAACATCCAGATGCTCTTCATGCGTCAATGTGGATGACTCACCTGTTGTCCCGCATACGATAATTGCGTCTGTTCCATTTTCAATCTGGAACTCAATCAGCTCCGCAAATTTTTCATAATTAACATCTCCGTTTTCCTTGAATGGTGTGACAATTGCAACACCTGCGCCTGCAAATACAGCCATACTTTTAATCCTCCTTCTAATTCCGGGGTCCATAACCATAACACCAAACGCCGACACCCTTTGCAAGCCGCCTTACCGGATGGAAAATCCGTCAGCAGACTTGCAGGGCACACTGTCTGCGTAAAAAAAACCGGTACACAAATGCGCACCGGCTTATCTTCTACAGCATCGGATAGCGCCCCATCAATACTTGATGACAGTCATGCAGCTCTTAACTGCATGCCCAAGAACCTGACCGCAAGGTAAATCAACTTCTTTCGGCGTTTTTTCCTTTCATTTTCCTTCTTATGTGCCTGGCCACATCCAAAAAACTACTCATAAAACACGCAACCTCTATCTCATTTATGAAATTTTTCTGTTAAAACAATCATAGCATCATGCTTTGATGCTGTCAATGCATAGATGCTATGATTTTATGCTTATGATATTGCAAAAAATGCGGCGGATTACTGCCCTTTCTTACCAGCATTTAAATTTCAGTGTTTCTATCTTAGATACCTCATCAGCCAGCATGCAGAGTTCATCATTTAATGAAATCCCTGTCATGATGATATCAGTTTCCTCATCCCTGGCTTCAAGAAGATTCTTCAAATCCTCCGCTGAAATAATCTTATTATCAATAAGACCAAGAACCTCATCCAGAATCAGCAGATCGCAATCTCCCGTGGCCAGAACCTTTTTGGCAAAATTCAAGCCGTTTTTTATATTGACAATTTCTTCATTTTTCTTTTCATCGGAAAGTTCATCAAAGTTACCATGGCTTTTTTCAAAGCGGAAAACTTTAATTTCCGGCTCCAGCCTCCTGATAAATTCCGAATCCTTAACTCCCTTTTCTTTCAGAAATTGAATGATTACCACTTTTTCTCCGGCTGCTGCAGACAAAACCGCTTTACCGAGCGCTGCCGGTGATTTACCGTGTCCATCCCCGCTGTATATATGTATCAGACCCTGTTTCATAATACACCTCTTATTTTCGCACTTTGAAACTGCAGATTTCAAAATCAACTGCCAGTACTGCAATTTCCATTATTCATAACAACAGGAAATCCGCAAGGCGTGCTTTCTGTTGTTTTCGCATATCATATCACAGAAGATTAAAAAAGGCAACCTTGATACATTTTACCGCTCTTTATGCCCGCATGGGACTTTCATTCAAACTGTCAAGAAGCTCCAGTTTGCTGACGGAAACTTCATAGGCCACTCTTTTTTCCGCCTGCTCCTCCGAAAGCTTTTTCATATATTCCCTGCTCTGGATTCTTCCCCATATTTCACATCTTGTTCCTACATGAAAATTATTGGCATATCTGGCATTTCTTCCCCAGCAGATACAGGGAATATAGTCGCTTTTTCCGTAAGGTCTGTTGACCGCCAGTAAAAGGTCGGCAATTTCCCTTCCTAATGGAGTTCTTCTGTAAATGGGTTCCTTACAAATATAGCCGTCCAGATAAATCTGATTAGTCTTGGCATTCTCCTCAATTTCATTTACAAATTCAATTTCCCTTGCAAACACAGAAAGCACCAGCCTGTTTTTCCTTTCCTCATGCCTGTTATAAGAACGAAATTGTCCTGATACCATAATATTACGCCCCTTATAATCTGCGTCCACATCAATAAGGCGTTCCGATACCATAAGAGGAATGATATCACTGGAATCGCTAAGTCTTTCCACTTTTACATCCACCATGTAAAAGCCCTCGCCGAAAATTTCATGGCTGAAAATAAAATCGCTGACAATTTCACCCATGATTACTACCTGGTTGTTTTCAATTACCTTATCTGTCATTGTTTCTCCCTTCCTGTAGCTGTTTGATCCGGTAAACCAGTCCTGCCGCCGTCTGGTCTGGTAAAGCAGCCTGCCGCCCTCTGATCCGGTAAGACAGATTTGCTGCTGTCTGGTTTTCCGCCGCAGCCATGTGCGGAAACAATATTTTCCGCACATATAACCGGAACTTTTCCTGTTTTTTTCCGGGGATAACGGCTGCGCAACAGTTACCCTTTTACACTCTAAGATTTTTCCTGTATGCATTATATATATATCATTTTTTCTTTCCGTTAAGAACCTTCATTTATCGCAGAAATCGACATTCCGGCACTTTACAAGCTGGCTGCAATAGTGCTATACTACTACGAATGGTTTTTTGTTCTTTATTTATTATGAGAGGCGTTATATTATGAAACAAAAAAGAGAAGATGTAAGAAATATTGCAATTATTGCCCACGTTGACCATGGCAAAACCACCCTGGTTGACGAATTATTAAAACAAAGCGGCGTATTCCGCGAGAACCAGGATGTTGCAGAACGTGTGATGGATTCCAATGATATTGAACGTGAACGCGGAATTACGATTTTATCCAAGAATACCGCGGTAACTTACAAAGGTACTAAAATTAATATTATTGATACTCCCGGCCATGCTGATTTCGGCGGCGAGGTGGAACGTGTCCTTAAAATGGTAAACGGCGTCATTCTGGTGGTGGATGCTTTTGAAGGTGCCATGCCCCAGACCAAATTCGTGCTGAGAAAGGCACTGGAATTACAGCTTCCCGTTATTGTCTGCATCAATAAGATAGACAGACCCGAAGCCCGCCCCGCTGAAGTTATCGACGAAGTTCTTGAACTTTTCATTGAACTGGAAGCAAATGAAGAGCAGCTTGACTGTCCCTTTGTATTCGCATCGGCCAAGACAGGCACTGCTTCTCTTGACATGGATACTCCCGGTACCAATATGGTTCCCTTATTTGAAACAATCCTTGACTACATTCCCGCTCCCGAGGGGGATCCCGAGGCAGGCACCCAGATATTAATCAGCACAATTGATTATAATGAGTATGTCGGCCGCATCGGCGTAGGAAAAGTGGATAACGGCAGCGTAAAAGTTAATCAGGAGGTTGTTATCGTTAACCACCATGAACCTGATAAGATGAAAAAAGTGAAAATAAGCAAGCTCTATGAATTTGACGGACTAAACAAGACAGAAGTAACCGAGGCAGGCATCGGCTCCATTGTTGCCATTTCCGGAATTACGGACATTCATATCGGAGATACCTTATGCTCTCCTGAGAATCCTGCCCCTATTCCTTTCCAGAAGATTTCGGATCCGACCATTGCCATGCATTTTATTGTCAATGATTCCCCACTTGCCGGACAGGAAGGCAAATATGTCACCAGCCGCCACTTGCGCGACCGTTTATTCCGTGAACTGAATACAGATGTTTCTCTCCGTGTGGAGGAAACCGAAACCACAGAAGCGTTTAAGGTATCGGGCCGCGGTGAACTGCATCTTTCCGTTTTAATTGAAAACATGCGCCGGGAAGGCTATGAATTTGCAGTCAGCAAGGCAGAGGTGCTTTATAAAACAGATGAAAACGGCAAAAAGTTAGAGCCTATGGAGCTTTGTTATATTGATGTGCCTGAAGAATTTTCCGGTTCCATTATTGAAAAATTAAGTCAGAGAAAGGGAGAGCTTCAAAGCATGGGAACTGCTTCCGGCGGTTATACCCGCCTTGAATTTTCCATTCCTTCAAGAGGGTTGATTGGTTACCGCGGAGAATTTTTGACTGATACCAAGGGCAACGGCATCATGAACAGTGTATTTGACGGCTATGGTCCTTATAAAGGCGACATCCAGTACCGCAAACAGGGTTCTCTCATTGCTTTTGAAGCAGGGGAAGCCATTACCTATGGTCTTTATAATGCCCAGGAACGCGGCACTCTTTTCATCAGTCCCGGCGAAAAGGTGTACTCCGGTATGGTTGTGGGGCAGAACGGACGCGGTGAGGATATTGAACTGAATGTCTGCAAGAAAAAGCAATTGACCAATACCCGTTCCTCCAGCGCTGACGAGGCCCTGAGGCTGACGCCTCCCAGAATTTTAAGCCTGGAACAGGCTCTGGATTTTATTGATACGGATGAGCTTTTGGAGGTAACCCCCAAATCCCTGAGAATCAGGAAGAAAATTTTAGACCCTACTATGAGAAAAAGGGCGGCTATGAGAGCCGCATCACTTGCCCAGAATTAAACGGATATTAAAACTCCTGCCTGCTTTTTATAAAGCTTTGCAGGAGTTTTAATATTTCCAGCTGCCCCGGCATTTTTTACCTGCCCGTATTCATCAATATCAATACATTCTATTTTTGATTCTGCCGGGAAATCAGGAAGGCTTTTTATGCAGACCAGCTGCCATAGGTGTATTTTTTTTAAATTCGGCAGCTGGCGCAGGAAATTCACATTATCCAGCTTTGATATTCTCCATAGCTCAACATCCTCTATCGTTTCATGGCCTTCCAGAAAATCAAAAGAATCCATTCTTTCCCAGTGCACCGCTAATCGTTTCAGAGGAATATCTTTCAAAGGAAATCAGCCATTCACAGTCCATATCAAAGCTGCTTACGTTCCCTCCCGCCGATATTGCAAGCTTTTTCATATCCTTATTTAAATTTTAAAAAAAAGCATATTCCCTTTGCTTTGCAATATTCAGAAATAAGCTTTTCAAAATCCACACCAGAACTTTCTTATCTGCCACAATCTTTTTTGCCTCGCCATCATATTGTGCTTTCATATCCGCAATTTCGATGGCTTTTGCCAAGTAGGTTTTCCTCTTCATTCGTTCCTCACTTCCCCTGATTCATCCAGTAATTTCCCATAGCAGTGAGAAAAATGAAGTGATACCTTTAGTATAAAATGCCTGTCACTATTTTACAATACAAATTCCCTGCACTGCTATAATGCTCTCATTTAAATAAACTGAAAATTCCGGCGATATGCCGTTTTGAAAATATTGATAATCCAGGAATCGAAATACTCCTGATGTATTTACCATAACATAATAGAGAAAGAAAAACAAATTAAGTTTTTATAAAACCCTGCCGGCTTCCATACTGAAGCTGGCAGGGTTTACTCATGAAATATGCAAGACAGCTGTTGCAATTCTGAAATAAATGAGAAGCGACAGCGCATCCACAATCGTTGTAATAAAAGGGCTTGCCATGACTGCCGGGTCAAATCCCACCTTTTTGGCGAGCATGGGAAGAATGCAGCCTACAATCTTGGCAATAAATACTGCTGCCAGCAAAGTAAGGCATACAACAAGGGCAACCATAATTGTGACCCTGTCGAATACCAACAGCTTCACAAAATTAGCAGCTGCCAGGGTAATCCCACAAAGTACCGCTACTCTGGCTTCCTTCCAAATTACCTTTAAAATATCTGAAAATTCAATCTCATCCAAAGATAACCCACGGATAATCGTTACACTGGCCTGACCTCCCGCATTACCGCCCGTATCCATCAGCATGGGAATATAAGCTGTTAATATGACGCAGACACTTAGGGCATCCTCAAAGGATGTAATAATGCTCCCGGTAAATGCAGCCGAAATCATCAACAGAAGCAGCCAGGGAATTCTCTTTTTCCAGGTTTCGATAACACCCGTTTTCATATATGGTTTGTCCGATGGCACAATAGCGGCCATCTTTTCAATATCCTCGGTAGCCTCTTCCTGCAGGATATCCACAACATCATCGACGGTAATAATACCTACCAGGCGGTTTTCATTGTCCACAACCGGCATGGCAGTAAAGTCGTATTTCTGGAATTGTCTTGCAACCTCTTCCTGGTCCATCAGGGTGTTAATATAAATAACGTTTTCATGCATGATGTCGCCAATCACGGCATCCGCAGGACTGATTAACAGATACCGCAAAGCCACCGTCCCTACCAAAGTCCGCTTGGCATCCAGAACGTAACAGATATTAATGGTTTCGCTGTCCACTCCCACCTGTCTGATACGGGCAATGGCATCCTCCACCGTCATATTTTCCTTTAAATCCACATACTCTACCGTCATAATGCTTCCGGCAGAATCCTCCGGATAACGCAGCAGGTGGTTAATATCTCTTCTTGTTTCCGCGCTGGCATTAGCCAACAGCTTTTTAACCACATTGGCGGGCATTTCCTCTAAAAGGTCGGTGGCATCATCCGCCATCAGATTATTAATAATATTTGCCGCTTCTCTGTCTGACAGGCTTGTAATAATCAGCTGCTGATTATCTACCTCCAGATAGGAAAAAACATCAGCAGCCATACTCTTAGGCAGAATTCTGAAAATTTTAAGCAGTTCTTCCTCTTCCAGTTCCTCCAAAATCACAGCGACATCGGCTGTATTCATATCAGCCACCTTTTGGCGGAGTCTGGTATACTGCTTTGTTTCCAGCAATTCTTTAATGATTTCTAAATCTTTAAGTTCATCCATCGCAGTTCTCCTTTATATGTGATTTTTATGCTCCGCTCACGAGGAGGAATATCCGTATTACCTGACTGTATACTTTTTTTCATAAAAACCACCACCTTTCTGAAAACTGCCTGTTATTTTATTTTTGTTTAAAACTACATTTACTTTAGACCATGGGATATTTTTTGTCAACGGATTTTACCCGTAATTTGCCCTTTCAAACAGCAATCAGGTTGCTCAAGATAATACCCTTTTTCCAGGATTTCCATTACTGCCCTTCCACTGGTATTTTCTGTCAATTCTTTGAATAATCCATCCGCGTTTTCCACGGGAATCTGTATCGTAAGTCCCACCTTATCCGTAAAAACGGAATCCTTTATGAGGATTCCCCGGTTTCCTAAAAAATATTGGATTTTTCCCAAATCCGTATAATCAGTTTTAATACTTATTTGCGCACCGTAACGCATAGTTCCTATTCCGGCATTAGCAAGACCTGCCTGAGCCGCCTGGGTATATGCCCTTACCAGCCCTCCCGTACCCAGCAGGGTTCCTCCAAAATACCTGGTAACAACAATCGCAGTATTTATCACTCCCGCTCCCATTAAGACCTCCAGAATGGGCTTTCCTGCCGTTCCGCTGGGCTCACCGTCATCACTGCACCTTGTCAGTTCCCTGTTTTTTCCTATTATAAATGCCGGACAATTATGTCTGGCATCATAATATTTCTTTTTTACGGATTCGATGAACGCAGCTGCCTCCTGTTCGTTTTCCACAGGTGCCACACTGGCAATAAAGCGGGATTTCTTTTCAACAATTTCTCCCTCGCCTGCCCGGTATACAATTTTATAGGAAGGAAATTTTTCTTCTTTATGATTCATTTTAAAACCTCTTTTCCGCTAAAATGAAGTTTATCATATCACGGAATAAAAGTGTATCAATTTGTGAACAATTATTAATAAAGAATAAAAAACCTTTATTTCGGTTCCACATTTTGGTATACTCTATGTGTTGTAAATTGCATTTATTTTGAAATTAATATGGAGGCATATACATGAATTACAGTAAAAGAGGGATTAAAGCCAAACAAAAATCCCTGCATGCTACATCCAGCAAATGGAGTAAAAAGCTATTACTGGCAGTTTTAAATCTATCGCTTTTGGCAATTATTTCAGCAGGTATTATCGGTGCCAGTATGGGTATCGGCATTTTTAAAGGAGTAATTGACACAGCGCCCAGCATTGACAACATTGATGTTACACCTACCGGGTTTTCTACCTTTGTATACGATTTGGAGGGAAATCAGATTGGAAAGCTGATTGCCGCTGACTCCAACCGTATTCCGGTGTCACAGGATATGATTCCTGAAAATCTGGCACATGCATTTGTTGCCATTGAAGATTCGCGTTTCTATGAGCATAACGGAATCGATATCAAAGGCATTTTCCGTGCAGCCTGGGTAGGCATTAAAAACGGCTTCCACTTTACGGAAGGCGCCAGTACCATTACCCAGCAGTTATTAAAAAATAATGTTTTTACCGGATGGACAAGCGAAGAAGGCTTTGCAGAAAAACTGAAAAGAAAAATTCAGGAGCAGTACCTCGCCATTGAACTGAGCAAAACCATGACCAAAGATGAAGTTTTGTTAAACTATATGAATACCATCAACCTTGGTCAGAATACTTTAGGCGTTCAGGCTGCATCCCTTCGTTACTTTAATAAATCCGTTAATACACTGACTCTTTCCGAATGCGCGGTTATAGCGGGCATTACCCAGAATCCTTCCAAATATAACCCTATTACTCATCCTGACAAAAATGCGGAAAGGCGTGAAAAGGTTCTTAGCGATATGCTGGATCAGGGTTATATCACGCAGGCCGAATATGATGAAGCTATGGCCGATGATGTTTATTCCCGCATCCAGATAGTTAATTCAGAAGTTGAAGAAGATACAATTAATACATATTTTGTAGATGCTTTAACTGATGACATTATGGAGGATTTGGTAGCCGCCGGATATAATGAAACCCAGGCTTATACTCTTCTTTACAGCGGCGGTCTTAAAATTTATGCAACCCAGGATCCCTATATACAGGCAATTTGCGATGATGTATTCTCAAATGAGGAAAACTATCCTGCAAATACCCGCTGGTATTTAAATTGTGAACTGACCATTCAAAAATCAAATGGAGATTTCCAGAACTTCAGTACGGAAATGTTCAAAGCCTATTTCCGGGAAACAAATTCTTCCTTTAACCTGATTTACAATTCCCAGGAAGAAGCCTATACCGCCATTGAAGAGTATAAAATGGCCGTAATGGAATCCGGCGATGAGGTTTACGGAGAAAATATCACTTTGACTCCCCAGCCCCAGGTTTCCATTGTGGTGGAGGACCAAAGTACAGGTTATGTAGTAGCCATGGTAGGCGGCCGGGGTAAAAAGGAAGGAAGCAGGACTTTAAACCGTGCTACCGATACCAAACGCCAGCCCGGTTCCACCTTTAAAATTGTTGCTGTTTATGCTCCTGCTTTAGACAGTGCGGGGCTTACGCTTGCAACCGTAATGAATGATGCTCCATTCAACTATGCGGATGGCCGTCCTGTCAGCAACTGGTGGGGTTCAGAATACAGAGGACTCAATTCACTCCGTGAGGGTATCCGTCAGTCCATGAATATCATCGCAGTTAAAACATTGACTCAGATTACACCTCAGCTTGGGTTTGATTATCTGAAAAACTTCGGATTCACCACTTTAGTTGACAGAGAAGAGGTTACCGTCAAAGGTACAACACAGATTTTCTCTGATATCCAGCAGTCACTTGCCCTCGGCGGTGTGACCTATGGCGTTACCAATGAGGAGCTGAATGCATCCTATGCTGCCATTGCCAACGGCGGTACGTATATTAAGCCTAAGCTTTATACCAAGGTTTTGGACCATGACGGAAATGTTATTCTGGATAACACACTTCCCCAGTCCAGACAGGTAATAAAAGAAACAACCGCATGGCTGCTTACAGATGCCATGGTGGATGTCGTTACTTCCGGTACCGGTGCCTCCGTTAATTTCGGCAATATGGCAATTGCAGGTAAAACCGGTACAACTTCAGATTACAATGACGTATGGTTTTCCGGATATACACCTTATTATACAGCCACTGTATGGACCGGATATGACAATAATACCAAACTGCGTCAGGGTGATGAACGTAATCTGGCAAAGAAGCTTTGGCGCGCTGCTATGTCCAAGATTCATGAGGATTTACCCAGCCAGTCCTTCCAGATGCCAAGCAACGGCGAAATTGTGACAGCTACTGTCTGCTCAGAGTCAGGCAAGCTTCCTATTCCCGGCGTATGTGACGGAACTTTAAAAACAGAATATTTTGCGGAAGGCACTGTTCCTACCGAAAGCTGTGATGTCCACTATAAAGGAATGGTCTGCCAGTACAGCCATTTACCGGCAAGCGGCTCCTGTCCTTTTGCAGTAGAGGGTATTCTCACGCTGACACCTACTGAAGATGCCTCTCTGCAGCAGGGTTCCGGAACTGCTGCAGCTGAGCCAATTACACAGGAGGTTACCAATCCGGACGGTACCACTTCTACTATTACCGTCCCTCAGACCCAGACAAGTACCTGTATCCATACTGCCGAATATATGGCGCAGCCGGGTATTGAGGCTATTATTGAGCAGCAACGGAATGAAATGACTGCAGAGCAGAATGCAGCAATTGCAGCCCAGCAGCAGGCTGCCGCTGAAGCTGCTGCCGCGCAGCAGGCTGCTGAAGAATCCGCTGCACCTCCCGCAGAAGCGCCAACAGAATAAAAATACAGACCTATTGTTATATAAAAAAAGAGAAGTCATACCAAACCGGCACGGCTTCTCTTTTCTTATATAATCCCTCGGTCAATCCTTCCATTATCTTTTCATTATCTTTTCATTATCTTTTCATTATCTTTTCATTATCTTTTCATTATCTTTCCATTATTCATCCATTTCAATCAGTTTTTTTCTGCTCCATTTTCCGGATAAATATCTAATCAGTGAAATAACAAAGTTAGCTGTCCACCCAATCGGCACTGCCATCCATACTGCCTGAACACCGATGATTCCTGCAAATCCGAAAGAAAATGCCACTCTGATACCCAGATTAACAAGATTTGCAAGGGTAAAAACAACTACATCTCCTGCTCCCCGCAGAACGCCGTCGGTAATTGCTTTTAACCCGATAAAAACATAGAAAAAAGCTATAAAGGAAAGATAAGCATTTCCGGTATTGAAAGCATCCTGTCCGCTGCCGCTTTCAAGAAAGGCGTTCACAATATTCTCATGGAAAAAGGTAAGCATCAGACAGATTATTACTGCAAAGGCCGCTATAATTTTCATTCCTGCAAGATACCCTTTCTTTACCCGCTCAGGCTTATCCGCCCCCAGATTCTGGGCAGTAAAGGTGGATACCGCATTTCCTGTGGCAATCATCGGCACAATACAAATAGATTCAATTCTCATTCCTGCCGTATAACCGGCAAGCACAGATGAGCCAAACCCGTTTACCACTGACTGCACCAAAAGCATGCCGACAGACACAATTGACTGCTGCAGCATGGAAGGAATTGCCACCTTAATCATATTCCCCAGCATGGAGATATTATACAATCGCGGCTTCTCTCCTTCCTGCTCCTTTGAAAAGCCCCTCAACATTCTCAATAAAAGCCCGAAAGAAATCATTGCCGATAATCCCTGAGCCAATACCGTCGCAACAGCCACTCCTGCCACGCCCAAATGAAAAACCTGTACCATTATCAGATCCATTACAATATTAAGAATTGAAGAAAAAATCAGCAAATACAACGGAGTTTTTGAATTTCCGAGAGCATTAAAAACAGAGGACAGAATATTATACATAAATAAAAAAGGAAGCCCCAGAAAATAGATTTCCAAATACAATACCGAATCCGATAAAATATTTTCCGGCGTATTTAGCCCCATCAGAATTGCGCGGTTAAAGAAAAGCCCGATAATGCTGAGAATGATACTTAATCCCAGAAAACTGATAAGGGCCGTATACACCGAAGTCTTCATTTTAGAATAATATCCCGCCCCAAGATATTGAGAGGTGATAACAGAAGCCCCGATTCCTCCCCCGATTGCAACCATAATGAATACGGTGGTCAATGAATAAGATGCCCCTACTGCCGCCAGTGCTTCTTCCCCCACAAACTGCCCTACTATAATGGAGTTCACAGTAGTATAAAACTGCTGAAACAGATTTCCCAATATCATGGGCAGAGCAAAGAAAAATAAAGATTTGCCCGGCTGGTCTGTAATCATATTGTATTTCTTCATAAACGCATTGTACCTCTTTCCTTACTTCCGTCTGATATATAAAATATTGCCTAATATTGTTCCCATAAAATGGGTATGTATAAAAGTATCATATTCATTCCGGCTAATATAATATTTCTTTCCCCATGATGGAATTTCCAGATAACATTCTCCTTCCGCCTCCTTGAAAATGCCTGTAACTACAACATAATGGGCATTTACAGCCTGCTGCTGTCTGTAACAATTAATCTGCAGGTTATTTTCCATCTTCTCCTCTGCCCTGATATATAGACTTAATCTATGCTCCCTGTCCTTTTTTAAAAGCATCATAGGAATACATAAAATTACCGGTATATCCTTTTTCAGCATTTCTTCCATTCTAATATATATTTTTCCCCATTAAGTCCCCATAATGCCCGAAGCTTCCAATTATTTTCCCGGGATAATTTATTAAATTGAAGCTTAAGCTTTAATCCGCTGATTCCGCGTTCTGAGCTTATTTTTCCAAGCAGACTGTATATAGAGTTAAAATATTCCTTATATTCCTCCTCCTTTAAAATCCGCCCCGCATAATTTACGGTTTCCTCCGCATAAATTTCTCCTCTTCCCGCCAAGTCAATAACCCCACCGCAAGCAGCGGGGCATGGAAATTGAAGCGCCCCAAGGG
>CAZDPE010000010.1:0-38886 GCA_964507235.1 uncultured Lachnospiraceae bacterium | reverse complement strand
GCGCTACTTTAGGGAAGTAGAGGCCGCAAGTTCAAGTCTTGTCACTCCGACGAAAGCCTTAATTACATGGTGTAATTAAGGCTTTTTTATGTGCGCCTTGCGGCGCACATAAAGAAAGCCTGCCCTACGGCAGACTTTCTTTTCTGTTTCTTCTATTAACATCTTCCCTGAGTAATGTATAAACCGTTGACAGCAAAGGAATAAATATCAGCATTCCCGCAATTCCCATAAGGCTGCCGCCGATTGTAACTGAGGCCAGCACCCATATGGAGGGAAGCCCTACGGAATTACCAACCACATGGGGATATATTAAATTTCCTTCAATCTGCTGCAATATCAGAAACAATATAACAAATCCGATTGCCTTGGCAGGACTGTCCACCATAATCAGAAAAGTTCCGATAACACATCCTATAAAAGCCCCCACAATGGGAATCAGTGCTGTAAATGCAATCAGCACACCTATCATAACAGCAAACGGGAACCGCAGGATTAACATTGAAACAACAAACATTGCCCCTAAAATTACGGCTTCCATACACTGTCCTGTAATAAATCTGCTGAAATTCTGATTCAGAAGTCCTGCGACCTTCATAATCCATTCATACACAGCCGGCTTCGCATATGCCCTGATAGTGCGCTGCACCTGATTACCCAGCTTTTCTTTCTGAGCCAGTATATAGAAGGAAAAGATAAGGGAAATAAAAAAGTTTACCGTACCGCTTACAATGCTGCTGGCAACGGTTACTGTAGTCGTAACCATATTTCCCATGCCGTTTTTCAGGAAATCAACAATTGTCTGCAAGGTTTCTTTCCAGTTAATTTCCGGAATTTTTATTGCCTCAATTTCCTTCTGCAGTTCAGGATTCTCTGCAAACAGCTTTTTAAGATTTGCCAGCGTGTTCTGCATAAAAACAGGAATTTCATTTCCCAATACCTTAAACGTGGAAACAAACTGGGGAATTACCGTAACAATAACAAGAGTAATAATCAAAACGACAACCAAAAGCGCCAGAACCAAACTGACAGGACGCTTGATTTTCATATAAACTGAACGTTTTCTTTCATTCACCATCCGCTTTTCAAAAAGCCTGCTTTCAATAAAACGCATTGGAAGATTTATCACAAATGCCATTACCGCGCCTATCAGGAAAGGCTTGATAATACTTAACAGGAAGAACAGAGCCTGACATAACCAGTCGAATTTCATCAGTATCAGGCACACAATTGCCGTAAAAATAATAAGGCTTCGTATTCTTTTTACATTTTTTCGATTTAAGTCCATTACATTTCCTCCAAAAGTTTAATTAAAAACTTCCATACACGTTCTGTAGACGAAATACTTAATTCCTCTTCTGTCGTATGAATATTTTTCATATCCGGACCTATGGATACACAATCAAGCTTTTGTATCTTATGAGCAAAAAGACCGCATTCAAGTCCTGCATGAATAGCCTGTATTTCCGGCTTTTTATGGAACATATCTTCAAAAACCCCGGTCATTTTATCACGCAGGGGAGAGTCCTTTCGATAAGCCCATCCCGGATAATCTCCCGTCACCTCTGTTTTGACGCCTGCCAGACATGCAAGGCTATCCAGTCTGTCAATCAAAGCATACTTGGCGCTTTCCAAAGAACTTCTTACAGAAATTCCAATTTGAAAATGTCCCTTTCCGCACTCCAGCACGCCGGGATTTAAAGAGGTTTCCACCAGTCCCTCCATGGCGCCGCTCATTGCCTGAACCCCATAAGGAATCACATTGATGAAAGCAGCTGTGCGAAGCGACTGCTTCTCATCCATACAGCTTCTTGTTTCCATTGGTTCAAAAGAAATCTCTGTTCTTACTCCAGGGTCCTTTTCTGCCAGTTCTGACATCAGTTCCCTTCCTGTCTGCGCAATTATTTTTTCCGCCAAAGCCATGCATAACTGCTCATCAAAGCCGTTCTCACCCGCCCTGTACATCACTCCCTGCTGACGGCAGCCGGTAATCACAAGCTTTGCTGCGGCTTCCCTGGGAATGGCATTGTCGGCAAGACCGCCGCTTACAGATTCTATTCCAAATCCGGCGTCAGCGCCTAAACGCTTCAGCACCCTTGCAAGAAGACATAAGGCGTTGCCACGTTCCTTGTGTATTTCCGCGCCGGAATGACCTCCCTGCAGGCCCGATACCTTAACCTCACAGGGAATGCCGGTCAGCTTATTCTCCTCATAATCCATAAGAAAATTCACTCTGGCTCCGCCGGCGCATCCGGTCAGGAAGATTCCCTCTTCCTCCGAGTCAAGATTAATCAGCGTTGTGGCTTTGCAACAGGATAAATCAATTTCTCTGGCGCCATCCATGCCAACCTCTTCATCCACAGTAACCACCAGTTCAATTCTCGGATGCTTATACTCTCTGCCATCGAGCAGTGCAAGACCGTATGCCACTGCAATGCCGTCATCTCCGCCAAGGCTGGTGCCATCTGCATATACTCTGTCTTCATCCACACAGATGCGAAGCCCTTCCTTCTGCATGTCAATACCGCAGTCCGGTTTCTTTACCGCCACCATATCCATATGTCCCTGCAGCATAACCGGAGAATGCGATTCATAACCCGGCGATGCCTCCTTTATAATAATGACATTGCCGATTTTGTCCCGGTAATATTCCAGATTTCTTTCTTTGGCAAAATTAACCAGGTAATTACTGATTTTTTCTATATTGCCCGATCCATGAGGAATACTGCATATTTCCTCGAAATAGTAAAACACATCTTTAGGTTCCAGATTTTCAAAAACTCTCATACATTACCTCTCAGCTTTATAATGAAATTATCATACCACACTCACTTCTTATATACAAACAGCAGAAAGAAAATCATTGCTCTGTTTCCTGCTCCACATATACCTTTGTTTCTTCCAGAAGCGTCATTTCACCATCTTCCATACTTCCATAAACGTGAACATAGTAAACGCCCGCCGTTTCAACACCTGTCAAATCAATCTCATAAGGAAAACAGCTTTCATGAGCTCCCGGAACCACAGTCCAGAAAAGATCATCCTGTCCGTTTTCTTCACTCCAAACCGCGTAACTGATTGTATCCCACTCATCCGCATTATACAGTTCCGTCAGGATTGCAGTCTGCCCGTCATTTACCCTGGCATAGAAATGCACTGCCTCTTCATATTCCTCATAAAGCAAATCATCGGACAGCTTTACAGCATTATATTTGGCAAGCTGTTTCTCGAATTCCTGCAGCTGATCTGCCGAAAGAATGTTTATTGTTCCTCCGGCGGTACAAAAACAGGTTCCCACCGATTCAAAATAAGTGTCATAATCGCTTGCGCCGTCCTCAGCGAACAGGCTGCTTCCAAGAAAGCTGTTGGGTGCGGACATATCAAGAAAATCAAGCACTGTCGGTACCATATCCAGAGAATTGCGTCCGTTTACATCATAGCTTTTTGGTATGATTCCTTCGTAATAGATAAACAAAGGGATTCTGTCAAGGGAAGGATAAGCTCTGGTATAGTCGGGAAAAGCAGTAATATAATCCGCGTCCTGATAAGCTGCATGATCCGTTGTAAAAATTATAACCGTATTTTCAGCCAGCTTACTTTCATGATAATTGTCAAGAAAATTTCCCACCTGCACATCAAGATCATAAAATCTGTTCAGCAATGCATTTTCTCCGTCTTCAAATATCTCATGGACACCGTCCAGAGTTGCATGGGTTCCGAAAGAATACATTGTAAGGAAAAAGGGTTCCTCTTCCATGCTCTGTGCAAGGGCTGTTTCAAACAACATTTCATAAGCCGCTTTATCGCTGAATGCATCAGCCATACCGTCTGTCCTGCTTTCGTCGGTAATCACTCTGTCAAATTCAAAATTTGCAAGATACTCTGAAAATTCCTTATTTTTCGGTTCCGTGTTAATAAAAGAGGTCTGATATCCATAGCTTTTGAAAATATCCTGTATGGAAACCAGATAGTTTATATCATAATTTTCAAGCTGATAACCGGAATAAAGCTGTCCGCTAAGCCCCATATAAGTAGCAAATGTATGATTATAATAATTCGTAAAGCTGATGGAAGCCTCCTTAAGCGCTGATACATTGGGCATGATATTTCGTGAGTCATCAATAATATTCTGCGACATTCCCTCTATAAAAATAAGTATTACATTAGGTTTTTCCGGAATTTCTTCCGGTTTTTGCACATAATCTGCCACAGCATCAGAATAAAATTCACTTTTCGTCTGCTGCATATCCTCCGTTCCTGTGTCAGCTGCACCGGCCGCACTGCTGATTGACGTACTGACCACCGCACCGCTTATCATCCTGTTCCTCGCTGTCTGCTGCTGACAAAGTGTATAAATTGCACGGTACGGAGAATAAACAAGAGTTCCCGTTAAAAGAACGCCCGCATACAATACAGCGGTTGTAATCCCCAGCGCTAAATCCGCCTTTTTATTGCTGCAAACAGAAGTGACCGGCAAAAAAGTAAACAGCAGAACCATTGCCACGGAAAGCCCGTAAGCAAAAAACTTTCCACTGATTGCGCTGACTGAGTCAAGATTTGCCAGCATTATTACACTGATAAATGTACTTCCCCAAAACAGCACCGCAAACTGCATATTCATAATCAATAATGCCAGCGCATTAAAAAGATAACCCAGCCAGTTTTTGACCCGGCACAGTAAATTGGTAAAGAAAGCGATTAAAAACACTTCTGCAAGCGCAATAACTATATAGCGCCCGTTCATCTTATGTACCGTTACTGCTAAAATGGGAAACAGCATTGCAAAAAGGTATTTCATCACCAAACAGATACAGGTACCTATCCTCTTTTTTCTCATGGTATTATTTATTTCCTTCTATAGTCCGTATTTCCATTATTATGAACAATAGAAAAAAGACCTTAAATTCATAAGGTCTTCCATCTGCCATAAATTATGCAAGTTTGCTCTTTGCAAGTTCTGCGAGAGTCTTAAATCCTTCTGCATCATTTACTGCCATTTCAGCAAGCATTTTTCTGTTCATGTCAACACCTGCCTGCTTAAGGCCGTACATAAATTTGCTGTAAGACAAACCGTTTAATCTTGCAGCTGCATTGATACGTGCAATCCACAGCTGTCTGAACTGACGTTTCCTTTCCTTGCGTCCTGCATAAGAAGAAGCCAATGCTCTCATTACGGACTGCTTTGCTACTCTGTACTGCTTACTTCTGGCTCCTCTGTAGCCCTTCGCAAGCTTTAATACTCTATTATGTTTTTTCTTGGCATTTAAGCCACCTTTAATTCTTGCCATCTCTTATTTCCTCCTTACGAAACTCATGAAAATATTATCTTATAAATAGGGTAAAATTTTCTTCATATTCTTAACATTAGTTGCGTCTGTAATTGCAGACTGTCTGAGATTTCTTTTTCTCTTAGTAGTCTTCTTGGTTAAGATATGGCTCTTGTAAGCTTTACTTCTCTTTAATTTACCTGTTCCTGTAGCTTTAAAACGCTTTGCAGCAGCTTTACTGGTTTTCATTTTGGGCATAACTGATTCCTCCTGTATATTCAAATTAATTTCTCATCGATAGCAGGTACTTCCTTCTATCATCTATTTTAACTGGCGCTAACGCTTTTCAGTTAAAAACATAGTCATGTTTCTTCCTTCCACCTTAGGCGGCTTTTCCACTACACTGACATCTGCAAGCGCTTTTGCAAAATCATCCAGAATATGCTTGCTGCTTGCCATATGTGACATTTCACGGCCTCTGAAACGCAAAGTGACCTTCACCCTATCTCCCTTTGAAAGGAATTTCTTTGCCGCATTTACCTTGGTATTAAGGTCATTGGTATCAATATTAGGCGACAAACGGATTTCTTTAATTTCAATTACCTTCTGCTTTTTCTTAGCTTCTTTTTCCTTCCGGGTCTGTTCATATTTGAACTTACCGTAATCAACAATCTTACACACAGGCGGCTTTGCAGCGGGCGCAACTTTTACCAAATCCACTCCGGCCTCTTCCGCAAGCTGAAGCGCTTCCCTGGCAGACATAATGCCAAGCTGCTGCCCGTCCTCACCGATAACACGTACTTCCTTATCTCTAATCTGTTCGTTAATGAATAATTCGCTAATGGTTTTTCCCTCCTACAAGAAAAAGTAATATCTTATTAAACAGAACCTGCCAAATAAGCATAAAAAATAGTGGACAGCATAACTATCCACCTGAAATTCCAAGCAGCATTCAGAACATACACATCCGTCCTGTCCGGCATTACCGGAGAATTCCATAATTGGAATGTACTGCTTCTATTATGAACGCCTGCAAGCCCGATTGCCGCAGGGTGAGAGTGGATACTCTGCTTGATTATATATGTGTTTTTCGCATGCCAGATAACTATAGCATCTTATAAATTAAAAGTCAATACCCATTTCAAATTTTATTGTCCGGTAATTTCTGCGTCGGCCATTTCCACACTTTCTTCTTTCACCAGCCTGATTTCTCCAGCTGAAATTTCAAAGTCAGCCATTAACTCATCATCTTCCGACTGGCTGTAGGTAATCGTATAAGTATTATCCGCCAAAACCAGATAAGTGAGCTGCTGAATTTTATTTCCATCCGTTTCATAACAGCTTCTTATTTTGTATGCCGGAACGCCATCCATATCCAATTCCTCAAAGGAATCAATTTCCAGTTCTACATCCTGTCCCGCTTCCTGAAATGCATTTTCAATTGTTTCTTTATATTCGGCTTCCGTTAAGGATTCGGAAACCTGTCCGCCGCCATTCCCCTCTGAAACAGTGTAATAAATGTTGGAGGAATCAAGAGGCGCCCTCTCATGAAGATACATGCCCGGAATCTGACCGGATTCATGATATCCTTCAGGAATCAGCACAACACAGTATTGTATTTTTTCCCTTCCGTTTTCTTCCTCTTTTTCTTTCAATTCAAATTCTTTCATTTCTATGTATTCTGCGGCTTCTTCTTTATCCTCCTGAATATCCGCAACAGTTATTGCCTCACGCTGACAGGCGCTTATCCCCAAAAGCCCGGTAATCATAAAGCCGAGAAATGCGCACCTTAGTTTTATTCCTGCCATAATAAACCTTCCCTGAATTTATTTTTTTTGCCTGTCCGGAAATACAGGCAATTATAATTATGATAACGAAAGCCCACTCTGCGAACTATTTATTATTTAATCATATTTTCCTCAATGCTTCAAGTAAAAAATATTTCATCAAACAAGGCTGGCGGCGGTCTTACCTTTCCATTATGCAAGACCGCCCGCCGCCGTTTCATAATCTTAATACCCTTTAAATTCGTGATGATTGATTATTTCTCCGCAAATGTTGCACAGGCCGTTTCTCTGCAGTCTTCTGCACCACAGCCTTTAATATCCACGTGTTCCGCAATACATTTATAGTTGTTGTTATAGACACATCTGACTGCTTCACAATCAATACTGATTGTTCTGCAGGGATGCTCCAAAGCGCTGGTAAAACTGTCCCTCTTTTCATTCGCAAAGCTTTCACAGCAGGTGTCATCTTCACAGCAGGCGCGCTTTCCGCCTACCATAATATCGCCCTTACAACAGCAGTTGCTTTTATTGTAAGCGCAGTTTTCTACTGCACAATCTAATTGAGCCATCCTGTCATACCTCCTTAATCTTCCTATAACAAAAAGCTTTTTTATTCTCTTTTTGTTGCTTTAATCATTAGATAGTATGGCTCTTTTCCTTTTTGATTATTCACTCTCTATTACAATATCAGCTTCCACAATTTTTTCAAAATCCTGCTGCGTTCTGAAATTATAGCATTTCACAGCTCTTGAAGCAGTATATTCAAATCCCGTTTTCAGATTTTTAATTTTTAAAATGACTTCAAATACATTTTTATCATTCAGCCTGTTAATCTGCAAATCCGTTATACGGTAACCCATATAGGCCCCTGCATCCATTTTCCAGCCGTTTTCAGCCTTCATAACAAGAAAACCGTCTTCTGCCAGAAAACATGCTTTCTGACTGTTTCTGTCATAGAAAGAAATGCCTTTCCCCAGATTATTTTCTCCTTCTATGACTGTTCCCACAACAATTGCCCTATCCTCCGAAGCTTTGGCTGCCGCTATTTCTCCTGTTATTTTATCAAGCAGGGTTTCTCCGACGCTCTCTGCATACATGGCTCCGGTCAATTCACTCTGGACCACCACGGAAGAAGAAATTACCATAGCCACCGCTGCCAGAAAAATTCCCATAAGTGCAAAGGTAACTATCAGTTCTGCCAGAGTCATGCCTGCATTATCATTTTTTAATTTCCGCTTCACTGCAAAGCATCCTCTCCTTCCTCCGATTCATAATAATAAACAGTACCTGTCAGCCCTTCTTTCTCCGCACGATACAGGGTTGTATCTATAAAAAATCCTCCTTCTTCTCCGCTGAAGGAAAGGCGGATATTTTCTGCCGCTGCCCGATTGTCCGTTTCTCCTAGATAATAGGCCTTTATTAATTCCCTGTTATTCACCAGCAAATCCTTAGCGCTCATCATCATATTTTCGGAAACTCTCTGAACCTTAAAAAAACCCGTTACAAATATCATCAAAAGGGCAAAGGAAATTACCACCGTTACCATGGAGGTTCCTCTGTCATCTTTCTTTTTAACGATTTTACCTTTTATCCACATGCTCCCACTTCCAGCTTTCATAACCATTATCCCCTGCTGTCTGCAAACTGTATACATCCGTAATCGTACAGGACTGCTCCTTTACCGTCACTGTAGTTTTGATTACCAGCTGCTTGGGCCTTGTACCCGTTTCATCCGGCGTCCAGTAAAGTGAAATGCCGGTCAGCGCAATTTCTCCCGCAATTCCGGCAGAATCCATTTGAAAGGTTCTTACGGCATTGTCCTTATTGTGGATGGTTTCTCCGGGCTCTTCGTAATATGGCCAGGAACCGTCCGTAATATTCTGCTTAACATAATGCCACAGGGAAACGCTGTAAAAATTTTCTGCCCGGGCAGTATCTTCTTCCAGCCTGCTTTCATACATATAAGCAGAACCGGACAATTGATTTTCCAGTTCTTCGCTAAGACTTACCGCTAAAATCCTGCTCTGTTCTGCGGCAGCTGTTTTGCCTGCAGTTTTCATAAGGACGGAAGCTGTCAGAAAAAGTCCAAGTGAGAGAACCATGATAATTGCCATGACACATACCACCACAATCGTGGTTACTCCCGCATTTTTTTTATCCACTCAAAGCGCCTCCCTTTTTATTCCACTCCGTAATATCCTATCAGATATTCACTTCTGTAATCTTCCTTCCGGCTGCAGATATTAACTCTGCCGTCTTTATTTTTATTCGTATAGGTAAAGGAAGCATTTTTATCACTGTAAAGCACACTGTATACAAGTCCTGCTTCAGGATTATATTCAAGTGCAATTGCTGCCGACAATATGGATTTATCCATAAGATATTCATCGAATACATCATACAGCGCCTGATATCTTCTGCTGTCATCATCTGTTTTATCCCGGTATTCACCCGCCAGATATTTTTCATAATTTTCACGGGTTCCTGTCAGATAATAAACAGTACCCTGCTTTGCGTTTTCTCCTGACCGGCTTTTGGCTGCGCTTTCCCCGGAAGGCGCCGTAATTGTATCAAGCTGCAGGGTTTCTGCCGGAACTTCCTTCAGATTTTCCATTTCTCCTCTGACACTATAACCGGTAAGCTGCGACTGGGCTGCCACAAATAAAGTCTGGGCATAGTTATTCTGTCTTTTAAAATCAGCATAATCCTGATATGCCAGCACACCCACAATGCTCATAGATGCCAGTATCAGCAGAATAACGAATGTAACGATAAGCTCAACCAGCGTAAACCCACGATTTTTATTCTTCATAATAAGCAACCTTCAAAACCTCTTCCATGGTTGTGATGCCCTCCCGCAAATGGTACAGGGCGCACTGCTTCAGCGTTCTCATATGCTGCTTTTTCACAGCGTATTCCTTTATTTCCTCTACGGGTGCGCTCTCCGTAATCAGTTTACGCACCTGCTTATCAATCTGAAGAATTTCATGCACTGCTATTCTTCCTTTATATCCCGTATTGTTACATGCAGGACAGCCGCAAGCCTTTTTTATACGCGGCAGCTTTTCACCTAAAAACGCTGTTTCCTCTTCTGTAGGCTCCACTTCCACTGCGCATTCCCTGCAGACCTTTCTCATCAATCTCTGGGCTATTACTCCTACCATGGAATTGGCAATCAGATAAGGCTCAAGTCCCATATCCTTAAGGCGGATTGCAGAGGATGCCGCATCATTAGTATGCAGCGTGGAAAATACCAGATGCCCTGTAAGCGCAGAACGCACCGATATGGAGGCTGTTTCCGCATCTCTTGTTTCGCCTACCATAATGATATCGGGATCCTGGCGCAGAAGCGCCCGAAGCCCTCTTTCAAAGGTAAGCCCTGCCAGATTATTCACCTGCATCTGGTTCACCTTGGGTATATTTTTTTCCACCGGGTCTTCAATGGTGGAGATATTGACATTTCCTGCGGACAACTCCTCCAGCACCATATAAAGAGTTGTCGTTTTTCCGGATCCGGTAGGTCCTGTCAGATAAATAATGCCGTTAGGAGAACGGAGCATTTTCCGGAATTTCTCATAGTCATCCTGCAGCATTCCCATGGTTTTACTGTTATCAATTCTTGCATTGCCCGACAAAAGCCTGAGCACTGCCTTTTCCCCAAATACCGTGGGAATGACCGATACACGGATGTTTAAGAAGCCGTCAGGCTGCTTTACCTTAAAATGACCATCCTGGGGACGTCTTCTTTCCGCTATATCCAGTTCGGAAAGAATTTTAATTCTGGCTATCAGAGAATTATGCACACTCACCTTTAATGTCACATATTCCACAATAGTGCCGTCTATTCTCATCCTTACCAGGGTTTTCTCTTCAAACGGTTCAATATGGATATCACTGGCTCCCGCACTGTAGGCTCGCTGGATTAAGCTGTTTAAGAGGTTAATAATCGGAGTGTCATCCTCTCCGTCCTCCACCTCCATTTCCTCAACAACGGCTCTGGTAACCTCATTTGCCTTAAGGGCGGCTTTTTTCGCTGATATTTCAGAATAATAATACCGGATTGCCTTCTCAAGAGGCGCTTTCTCGCTGAGCAGAATTTCCAGTTCCATCCCTGTAATCTGGCGCACGTCCTCAAGTCCGTAAAAATTAAGCGGGTCATTAACAATTATCTGCAGTCTGCCGCTCTCATTGCCGATTGCCAGCATACAATATTTTTCTGCAACCTGAAGGGGAATTTCCCCTACAGCCGCTATATCTACGGAAAGTGTATTAATGCTGACCACCTGGCAGTCCATCTTTGCAGCCATGGCCTGAAGCATCTGGTTTTCTGTAATATATCCCTGCTCAATAAGCACCTGTCCAAGCCGCTTGCCGCTGCTTTGTTTCTGGATTTCCAGCGCTTTATTCAGTTCTTCCTCCGTTAAGTAACCCTGCTCTTTTAACACATCACCGATTTTTAAATTTTTGCCGGTCATTGCTTCCATATTAATCCTCCCAATACTTTACGAACAAACCTATTACCATAAATCAGGTTATTGATTGCACATATAGATCTCCAGAGTAATAGTAAGACTTCCCGACTTTTCCGTACCAATTACAGGTTCCGTTGTTGTTTCCTCTTCTATTTCCCCAATTTCATCTGCTTCTGTTTCTTCGCCTGACTGCGCTTCCGTATTTGCCTCTATTGCACTATCTGCTTCCTCATATATATTTTGTTCTGCCATATACTTCTCCATGGCAGACCATTCTGCAGAAAGAATGCTGATAGCCGGATAATTCACGGAAATATCATCCACAAGCGCCATCAGATTTTCATGAGTTCCCTCAGCCGTACAGGTGATTCTGGCAGTGTAGACACCAAAGCCGCTTTCTGCCAGGGTATTGCTCTGTTCCTCTTCACTTTCCTGTCCGGCAGGCTCATCTGCATTCTCAGAATACTGATACCATTTTAACGTGCTTTCCTTTTCCGGCATGGTAATGGACAGGCTGTTTACCTTAAGACCGTGATTTAACATGAGCACAGTTACCATATTTTCTGCTTCATAATTCTTCAGCATGGGATAAAAGCGCTGTAATATCTGCTTTGTTTTTTCCCGGATTTCCTGCTCTGCCGCTGACATATCTCCCGCCATGGAAGCTGTCATATCCGTTAAGACTTCCTGTTCTTTTGCATCAGCTATCTCACTTTCCAGCTGACTGTTTTTATCGGCCAGAGGCTTAATAATAAAGAAAATAAATATTACCGCCAGTATAAATGCAGCCAGAAATGAAAGCAGCTTTTTATCGCTTTCCGTTACTGTTAAATTCATCCTTCCGCCTCCTTATCTTCCTGCACCTTCTGCCATGCAGCAGACTACATGAATATTATAATTATCCAGACCGCTCACATAAGTATAGCCGCTGTAATCCACAGCCTCAAACAATTCCTGCTCCTGCAGGGCAGCTATAAAGCCGTTAATACTTCTTATGTCTGCCGCTGAAGCTTCCAGGGTAAGCACACCGCTGTCCCTCTGAAAACTCTTGATTTCTACTGACACTTCATCCTGAGCGCATTCTGCAAGGATCTGCTCTACGGAAGAATTAACCGTAGGATAACTCATCAGATGAAGCCATATTTCTTCCACCGTTTCCATTTTATTTTTCATGGTATCTATACTTGCAAGAGCCAGCTCATAACTGGCATTATTATTTGCCATTTCCTTTTCATGCACGGCATTTTGAAGTTCTTTCAATTCCTGGGTCCCTGAAAAATAAGTATTCCCCATAATTGCCGTAATGAGAAGACCCGCAAGGATAACTGCGCCCGACGGAAGCAGCAGGTTTAAAAATTCCCTCTGTTTTTTCTTCTCCTGCCTGATCTGCCTGTAAAATGACATTCCCTGCTTTCTGCCCAGCAAATAACCTGCCGAATAAATAAACTCCACATTTTTCCGGCGCGCGTTCCTTCCTGTAAAAATAACCTTACTACCGGTAAAAATGCAGCTGTCAATCATTTCTCCCCTCAGCTCGTTCTGACCGTTTCCGCAGATATACATAGTATCAACAGGTTCTTTTATCTGCTGTGAAGTTGCAAACTGCAGGAGCTTTCCCGTAATGGAGCTCAGCTCCGCAGGCAGGTTATCCGTAAAAATCCTGTTTTTCTGCGAGAAATAATACATTCCCTTTACAAACAGCATACTGATTACTTCCTGACCGTCAAGAATCTGCACGATACAGGTTTTTTTTGCAATTTCAGGGGAATTCATAAACAAACGCACAAAAGTACTGACAGCCGAATCGAAAGAACAGATTTCGATGCCTGCCTGCCTGAAAAAACTGATATAGGATATCAAAAAATCCTTTTCCACCGCAGTTGTCAGCAGTTTCTGCTTTTTGGAAGAGCCTTCTCCATCCAGTATATAATAGGTAAACAGGGTGTTTTCCGTTTTTTGCCCGGCAAATTCCCTTGGAATCAGCTTTTTGATTTCGGCATCCTTTACCTTTGGAAGTTCCAATACTCTGTGAGTAAACTGGGAACTGTTCACAACCAGGGAAATTTCTTTTCTGGGAAGCTTATTCTTCGCAAAAAATTCCTTAATCCATGAAAGAAACGCTTCTTCATCCGTAATAATTCCGTTAATGATACTTCCTTCAGGCGCTTCCTCCTGCCAGACGTTCTGTACATCAACAGTTTTTCCATTTCCCTTTGCTTCCACCAGCTGAACCAGTTTATTAGACAAATATAAAATTGCAGCCACTCTACCACCCCTTTAATAGTATACATTTGCTCCGATTGCAGAATAAGAATCATAAATAGGCAGCATTACCGCCACCATAATAAATCCGATGATTACAGCCATAACAACGATCAGAAGCGGTTCCAGATAACTGATAAGCCTGTTAACTGCGGTTTCTGATTCATAATCAAAGGAATCCGCAATGGAATCAAGCATTTTGGACAGGTCTCCGCTTTCTTCACCTACACGTATGACTGAAGACAGCTTTTTCCTGAACCCATCAATGGAATCTATTGCTTCACTTAAATTTTCCCCTTCCCTCAAAAGGCTGATTGCCCCGTCTATCTGACTTTCAATATATTCATTTCCAATCGTTTTTTTTACGGTCTGCATAGCCGTTACAATGGGAATTCCCGCCAAATATAAAGAGCTTAAGCACCTGGCAAATCTTGCTGTATAAATAACGGAAAGCAGTTTTCCCACAACAGGAAGCTTCAGTTTCCATTCATCTTTCTTAAGCTTAACTGCAGGCATTCTGAAAACTATCATAAGTATCACTGCCGCAATAAATACCGCCGCAATCAGCATTTGATATTGATTCCTGATAAAAGAACTAATCCCGAATAAAATCCTGGTTGGAAGAGGCAGCACATCCAATGAATCAAATAATTCCGAAAGCTGAGGCAGCACAAAGCTCATAATAAAAACCACCACCAGCACCGCCATTACGCAGAGAATCTTAGGATAGGTTGTAGCTCCTTTTATCCTGGTATTCAAATGATGCTCTTTTTCATAATGAACAGCCAGCCGCTTTGCTGTATCTGCAAGAGAACCACTGGTTTCCGCCGCCCTGTACATATTAATCATCAGCGGCGGAAAAGCGCCAAGCTGCTTTTCCATAGCATCGGATACAGCCTCTCCCTGCCTCACCAGTTTCAGAATTTGAGAAAGTACCGCACGCTCTTTGGGCTTTCTGGTTTCTTCCTGTGAAAGAATCGTCAGTGCCCGAACCAGCGTAACCCCTGCACTTAACATATCTCCAAGTTCCCTGTTAAATTCCGACAGCATCAGGGGCGGCAGCTGATGATGTACTTTTCCCTCTAAAGCATCTTCAGCATCTATCAGGTATTTATCTTTTTCCTTCAGACGGCGGTATAAATCATCCTCGTCCATCGCCGTCATGGTTCCCGTCTCAAGTTTTCCCCGTCTGTTTCTGGCCCGGTACAGATATTTTGCCATATGATAACCTAACCTTCCTGTTTTTTGGTGTCTGATGAATGCCTCCTGGACTTTCTTTCATCTTCACCGCCTAAGCTCACAGTCCGCAAATGCAACAGAAAGTCCGCTTCGCGAACTTTCTATTATCATGAATCATCGGCGCTTTTAACGCTGCCAAAACTTATTGGATTACTGTCCAAATTCCATCGGAAAGTGTAACTAAGGCGCTTTCAAATTGAACCGTTATTCCCACAATCGTATAATACCCGTGATTGGAGGCCGCACCTGCTCCTCCCAAAGTATCGCTTTCAAATTTCACTTCCAGGATTTCCGCTCCTTCTATATCGGCCATTCTGGCTATTCTTTCCTTATCCGATTCCGTCAGAAAATGATTTGCATTAGCAGCGGTTCCATCCCATGCAGCATATTTTTCCGATTCGATAGCCTGTGCCGACATATATATACTTCTGGCATTTAATACATATTGCTTCCCCTTTGCCTCATCAATCCATCCTAAAAGACTGGGTATCATAATTGATGCAAGAAGAATCAATATAACCATAACCACGATAAGCTCCACAAGGGTAAAGCCCTTATTTCCCATACCGCTATTCCTGTTTTCTTTATTTTTTATATCCGTCAATGAAGTCATCCTAATCCCCTCACCTGCTTATATTACTAAAGTAATTTTATTTTACATTTTTTTCTCTGCATCGTCAATCTTCTTGCATGGTAATGTGATAAATATTAAACCAATATCTCTCCAGCATTACACTGGATTCTTCCACAGATGCAATTCCTTCTTCTTTCCACTTTTCCAGAATCTCATTCCTTGCATTGCCGCTTCCGAAAAACCAGACTGTCTTACCTTCCTTCAGGAATCCCTTAATTCTCTCTATTCCGGCTTCATCGGAAAATTCGCCTTCTACCAGTGCTTTATTATTCGGATACATTTCCCGAATCAGTTCCTCCGGCTCTCCGTACCATAAATAAGTATCGTTTGGAAGATAATATGATACCACAGCCTGAGTCTGGTCAAAATTAAAAATGATAATATCCTCTCCGCCAATCTGCTCCATTTCTGCAAGAGTCTGCTTCATCTGCACTCTTTTCCACATTTCTTCCCCGTAAAAGGCCCTGAAATTTCTAAGTCCCACAATTGCCGTAAGCATAAGCAAGGGTATCAGAATATACTTTCTGTTCTTCATCGAGGCCGTCATTATTGCAAAAGCCAGCCAGAATACTCCCATTGCCGGAATCATATAACGGTATACAAAAACAGGCCTGATTATAATTGAAGCCAGAAATCCAAACAGCACGACTCCGCATAACACCCCGATACAGCCTGCGGTAAAAGCATTTTTCTTTTTTTCTTCCGCATCTTTTTTGTGCCGGCTTACAAACAGGAAAAGAAAAAGACCGGCAAAAATCCCAAAAAACAAGACCGCAAGAAGTGTATTTAACACTTCACTGCTGAAGGCGGGCTTGAAAATAAATTTTACACAGCCTCCAAGGGTACGCAGGGACACAGGCTGTATCCAGTAATTCTCTTTTACTTTTCCCACCTGTGCCGTTACTGCCAGAAGAAGCCATGGCAGATACCCGGCTGCGCAGACAAAACCGCTGATGAGAAAAGACTTTGCCTCCTGCTTCATCCTCCTTAGCATACAAAAACGCACCATAAGATAAACATAAATCATACAGGCCGCCACACAGGCAAAATAGTGAGTATAGCAGGCTGCAAGCGCACACAGAGTAAGGCAAATCCAGTCTTTTTTCCTTTTTAAGGACTCTTCAGACAATTCATAGGCATAAAGCATTCCCGCCACAAGAAAGAAAAGCGCGTATCCATACATCCTGATTTCCACCGTGTAAGCAGCCATCTGGGGCATGGAAAGCAGCAGAAATCCAAACAGCCCGGCTGCCAGAAAACCAAAATAACGTCTGATTTTCCAGGCGGCAAGAAAAATGCAGAGCAAAAAGGGCACAATGGAGGCCATTTTAGCTATCAGCACACGGGCAGTAAGATTTGTTCCCGCTCCTTTTACAAAAAAACTTACAATCATATAATAAAGAGGCGGGTGCACATCCCTTGCTGTAAGGGAAACCATATCCTTCAAAGAATTTTCCGTAAATCCCATGGTAAATAATTCGTCATACCAAATATCGCTGCTCACGGAAAGATAAACGGAAATACCAAGCATTCCCAGACTGACAATCCAAAATATGAGTCCGATTTTTTCATCCCATTTTAATCTATGCTTCATCTGCGCTCCCTTTTCCTCTTATGGCTCAACAGGCAGGATTTTTATCTCCTGCCTGTTTATAAACTTCTTATTTTTCACTTACCTCTTCCATGCGGATTTCCTTTGTCCTGATTTCTTCACAAATCTGGTCAATGAATTCGCTTAAAGGCTTCACTCCTTCATCGCCTGCAAAACGGCTTCTTACGGAAACCGTTCCGTCCGCCTCTTCCTGCTGTCCTACTACCAGCATATAAGGCAGTCTGTCCATTCTTGCTTCACGTATCTTGAAACCAATCTTCTCAGAACGTTTATCTACTGTTACATCCACTCCCGCTGCTGCCAGCTCTCCTCTGACTTTTTCTGCGTATTCGGTATATTTCTCGGAAATCGGCAGAACACGTACCTGTTCGGGACAAAGCCAGGTAGGGAATTTACCGGCATATTTTTCAATCAGCCATGCCAGTGTTCTTTCATAGCATCCCATTGAGGTTCTGTGAATGATATAAGGACGAACCTTATCGCCGTTCTGGTCTACATAATACATATCAAAATTCTCCGCAATTGCGCAGTCCAGCTGAATGGTAATCATGGTATCTTCCTTGCCATATACGTTCTTGGCCTGAATATCAATCTTAGGTCCGTAAAAAGCAGCTTCTCCGTCCGCCTCTACAAAAGGCACCTTCTTTTCCTGAAGAAGCCGGCGCAGGACTCCCTGAGTGGATTCCCAGTATTCCTCATCTCCAAGGTATTTCTTTTTATTCTCAGGGTCCCATTTGGAAAGCCGGAAGGTAACATCCTTTTCAAGCCCCAAAACACTCAGCACATGATATGCCAGATTGAAGCAGTTGGAAAGTTCTTCTACTGCCTGGTCAGGACGGATTACATTATGTCCCTCTGTAATGGTAAACTGACGCACTCTTGTAAGTCCGTGCATTTCTCCGGAATCTTCCGCACGGAACAAAGTGGAGGTTTCACTCATTCTGTAGGGCAAATCACGGTAGGATTTCTGTGTGTTTTTATATACATAATACTGGAAAGGACAGGTCATGGGGCGAAGTGCAAACACTTCTTTGTCCACTTCTTCATCACCGAGCACGAACATGCCGTCCTTATAATGATCCCAGTGTCCGGAAATTTTATAAAGGTCGCTCTTTGCCATAAGAGGCGTCCTGGTACGCACATATCCCCACTCTTTATCCTCTAAATCTTCAATCCAGCGCTGCAGCTTCATAATCATCTTTGTTCCCTTGGGGGTAAATAAGGGCAGCCCCTGTCCTACCACATCCACAGTGGTGAACAATTCCATTTCACGTCCAAGCCTGTTATGGTCACGTTTCTTGGCATCCTCCAGCTGTTCAAGATAAGCTGTGAGTTCTTCTTTTTTATTAAATGCAGTACCGTAAATTCTCTGAAGACGGGCTTTTTCCGCATTGCCTCTCCAATACGCCATGGAAGATGAGGTAAGCTTAAATGCTTTGATTCCCCTGGTGCTCATCAGATGAGGTCCGGCGCAGAGGTCTGTAAATCCTCCCTGGTCATAGAAGGAAATTTCAGCATCCTCAGGAAGGTCCTGAATCAGCTCCACCTTGTAGGGTTCGCCCTTTTCTTCCATAAACTTAATGGCCTCTGCCCTGGGCAGGGTGAATCTTTTCAGTTCATGTCCTTCCTTGATAATTTTCTTCATTTCAGCTTCTATTTTATCAAGGTCATCTCTTGAAAAGGGTTCATGTTCAAAATCATAATAGTATCCGGTTTCAATGCTGGGGCCGATAGCCAGTTTAGCATCCGGAAAAATTCTCTTAACAGCTTCCGCCATAACATGGGAACAGGTATGTCTGATTACCTGTACTCCCTCAGGGTCATTTGCTGTCAATATACTGAGTTCGCAGTCCCTGTCAATAACGGTGCGCAAATCCACCACTTCTCCGTCAATTTTTCCTGCACATGCCGCCCTTGCAAGACCCTCGCTTAAATCCGCCGCAATTTCATATACGCTTTTTGCACTGTCATATTCTTTTACAGAACCGTCTTTTAATGTGATTTTCATTGTTTTTCTCTCCTTCTTATTATTTCTGAATATTAAGGCTGGTCTTCCTCTTTTATTTCATTCCAGTCTGCAATTTCATCCTCTTCTTCGTCTTTCCTGCCATAATTTCCACTGTTATTTCCGTTATTGCTGCCTATCATCATTGATTTTTATTGTAACATCGGATAAAGATTCTTTAAATATGCTCCATTTTTCTTTCATATGTCATCCTTCCTTTCCTCTCATTGCTTCGGCCGCTCCTTATAACACGCGCCCGCCAGGTACACTAAAAATCCCATGCATTACTTTCGTAATGCATGGGACGTAAAAACTGATTACGCGGTTCCACCCTGCTTGCTTCCTGCGCCTGTGCGCTATCGGAAACCTCTCATTAAAACCAGCAGAAAATCCATGATTATCTTTTCTGCCAACAGCCTGTAACGAAGGCATTACGGACCGGATTGGGGCCACTCAAAGTTAGTTTTCGGATGCTTCCTGTAAGAACATTTTCAGCCCGGACATTTATCAGCGTCTGACACTCACTCTGCCCGATGTTCCTCTCTGCTGCATTTCACATCTTACTCTTCTTCTCAACGTGTTAATTTATTCCTGACAACAGGCCTGCCGCAAAGCGTACACCCTGTTGCTTTTCCCTTATAATAATAGGATAAATTTTTTTATCTGTAAAGAGGAAATTTACCTGCTGCGGGCTCTTTGACTGTCATAAACAATAAAACGCGCCCTTTAAAGACCTTCTGCAGCATTAAAGCATAACGTCCGCTCTTTAAGAGAAATCCTCCAGCAGCATTTCCTCTATTATTTCCGCTGCTGTCTTTACCAATCCGCTGCACGGTCTTGAATTATAGTAGCTTTCCGTTCTTTCAGACGGCCTTGCGCTTTTCTCCATGCCTTCTATTCCCAAAAGCTCCCGGCAGATAATCGTTCCGTGCCGCTGTTTGAATTTTTCTGCAAGCTGCCTTGTTAAAAGGTAAATCTTTTCCTTTCCTTCTTCATTGGCAGGGTCAGTATTTCCTTCCTTCAGTCCTGCAAGAAGCGCCATGCTTGATACTGCTCCGCACACCTCCCGCATTCTGCCTATGCCGCCGCCCATGGCGCTTGTCAGCTTCAGAGCCGTTTCACGGTCAATGCCGAATAAATCCGCATAGGTTACAAAAACGGACTGCGCGCAGGTATATCCCGCTTCAAAGGTTCTGACCGCTTCTTCAACACGGCTTACCATTATTTATTCTTTCCGCAGCATTTCTTATACTTTTTGCCGCTTCCGCAGGGACAGGGGTCATTGGGATAAATCTTGTCCGGCTTTACAATCGTGGTGGAAGATTTCTGTTCCTTATAAAGCGCTTTTCTTGTATCCTCATCAAAAATGGTTTCCCATTCAGGAAGGTCATACAGCCAGTCCGCACCTGCGGCCACCATATTCTTATATAAAAGTTCTTTATCAAATAAAAGGCTGACTACTGTGTCTTCTTCCATCTCTTCAATGGGATTTGCTTCCTTTAAGCTGTCATTAATTCCATCCAAAAAGCCTGTCATGGTCATAATATCAACTTCATATTTATCTGCCAGTTCTTTTACCGTTCCCTTTACTTCCTCATCGGGATTCTTTAAAAGAAGTGCATAAATTTCTTTTTCCTTCTGAAAATAAGCAGACCAGAGTCTTTGTAAATCTCCTTTATTAGCTGTTTCTGAATAGGCCATATCGCGCCACTTTTGAAGTAATGCCATAAATCTTATCCTCCTTATCCGGCTATGCGGATATTTTTATTCATTTTAGTTATAATTGCTAATGCTGCCCCACATTTCAATATGCAGCTTTCGCCATATACCTTTAGCTATTATATATTAATTTATAAAAAAAGTAAATTTTTTTATAAAAATGTAATGATTCATGTATAAACATAAATTTCCGGGTCAATAATATGATTAGTCAACGGAACCCCCTCCTTTGACAACCAAGTGGACATTCCACTGTTACGGTAAGATAAATGAAATACTTATCCTCCCACGGAGGATATATCCTCCCCTAAGGAAAGCCCCCGGGACTGCAAAGGCGCAGGTCCGGGGGTTTTCAGTTTCAGCATTGGAAAAATTCAATCCGGCAGGAACGGAACCCGTCTGAAGTGTCTTAAAACCTCATAGCCCAGCCCTTCAGGATATCCCGCAGCGAAAGAGCCGCCAGAGCAAGCTTTCTGCCTGCGATGTAGCTTGCGCTTAATTCATTGTTATACCTTCCAGCCTGCCGCCTGTCTCCGCTCCACTACAAAGTGCCTGTAAATGCCGTCCTGCCTGACAAGCTCATCGTGTGTTCCCTGCTGGACAATCCTGCCGTCATCCACTACCAAAATACAGTCCGCAGTCCGCACCGTTTTCAGGCGGTGGGCAATCATAATAACTGTCTTGTTATGGGTCAGCTCGCCAATCGCTTCCACCAGCTCTTTTTCATTTTCGGGATCCACATTTGCCGTAGCCTCGTCTAAGACTATAATCGGCGCATCCTTCATTATGGCGCGGGCAATCGCAATACGCTGGCGTTCTCCTCCTGAAACAGAAGCGCCTCCTTCTCCGATTACCGTATCATATCCTTCCGGAAGAGCCGAAATAAAATCGTGACAGCGCGCCTTCTTTGCTGCAGCAATAATTTCCTCCATGGAAGCCTCAGGCCTGCCGAAACGGATGTTATTTGCAATAGTATCCGAAAACAGATAGGTTCTCTGAAAGACAAAAGAAAAGTTACGAATCAGGCTGTCATAGCTGTATTCCCTTACATCCCTGCCGCCCAAAGTAACCTTGCCGCCCTGCACATCCCAGAAACGCGCCATAAGGCTGCACAGTGTGGTCTTTCCGCTGCCGGAAGGCCCCACAATTGCCACTGTGGTTTTTTCGGGAATTTCCAGAGAAACATCCTTAAGAATCTTCTTCTGCTCATAAGAGAAATCCACATGCTTAAGGGCAATGTCACAATTCTCCGGAACAATCTCTTTTCCGTCGATATCCATAGGCTCCACCTTTAAAATAGCATTGGCTTTTTCCACGCCGATATCAATGGAACGAAACAGGGTGGAAAAGCTGCCGGCGCTGTCCAGCTGTTCAAACAAAATGAAGGAACAAATAAGCATGAGAATACAGTCTGCCAAAGGCATGGTACCGTTAAACAGGAAAATCAATGAGCCTGCACTCACTGCCACTCCGGTTAATTTACTGGCTGCAAACTGCAGGAAAATAAACGCTGCGGAAGGCAGTTCCATTGCAAAGGCAGCCTTTTCACACTCCGCTACGGCATCCTGCACCTTTGTGGTGGAATCCTGTGTCAAATCAAAATTTTTCACCTCTGCAATACCCTGCACATATTCCAGCACCTTCGCAACCAGACATTCATCCGCATTCATCTTGCGCCGGGATACTGTCTGCTCTTTTTTCTGCATCATGGCATTAATGCTCATAAAAACCAAAAGCCCCGCCAGGGTAATCAGGCCGATACGCCAGTCATAAATCAGAATCATAACAGCAATCACCCCTGTGGTCAGAAAGCCTTTCGTAGTAATCATTACCACGCGGGTTGCCACATTGGACATATTTTCCATTGTATTTGTGGTAACGGAGGCCACTTCCCCCAGACTGTTCGCATTGAACCATCCCATAGGCAGATAACGCAGGTGTTCTGCAATTTCAATACGCTTATTCGCACAGGCGCGGTAGCCGCCTCTGGTCTGAAGCATGGTTGATTTCATGTTAATCAAAATATTCCCAGCCACAGAGCCGGCAATAATGGCAAGGCTGGCCCACAGCGTGCCCATAGTCACATTATTTTCAAGCAGTGCCCGGATAACAAGAAATGCAGCCGGAATACGCATAGCCGAACAGATTGCGCTTAAAACGCCCAGCCATATGGATGTATAGAACATTCTGCGGTTTTCTTCTCCGCAAAATGCAAAAAATTTTTTAAGTGTCTGAATCATTTATGCCACCTCCCCGTCATTGTCTTTTACACTCATATGTGCATCCCACATTTCCTTATAAAGCGGGCAGCCGGAAAGCAGTTCCTCCTGAGTGCCCTGTGCGGCAATCTGCCCGTCTTTCACTACAAAAATACAGTCCGCATCCGCCACTGTAGACAAACGGTGGGCAATAACCAGCAGAGTTTTGCCCTGAATCAGCCGGGCAAGCGCGGCCTGGATGACAGCCTCATTCTCAGGGTCTGTATAGGAGGTTGCCTCATCAAGAATAACAACAGGAGCATTTTTCAACATGGCTCTGGCAATGGAAATACGCTGACGCTCACCACCCGACAGATGCCCGCCGGAAGAACCGCAGACAGTCTGATAGCCGTTCTCCAGACCCATAATGAAATCATGGCAGCCACATTCCTTTGCCGCAGCAATCACTTCTTCATCTGAAGCTCCTTTTCTGCCCATACGGATATTATCCATGACAGAAAGGTCAAACAGATAATTATCCTGGGACACATAAGCAATGCGGTCTGTGCACTCTTTCAAGGGAAGGGTGCGTATGTCCACACCGCCCAGTGTAATGCTGCCTTCATCCACATCCCACAGAGAAGCAATCAGCCGGGCAATGGTGGATTTCCCGCTTCCGGAGGGTCCAACCAGGGCATTTACAGTCCCCGGCTCAATGCGCAGGCTGACACCATGCAGCACTTCTTTTTCATGATAAGCAAATCGGACATTATTAAGTTCTATGGCATTGTCCTGCGGCAAGGTTCCGGCCTTGTCAGGACGCTGTAAATCTCCTTCGGAAAGAATGTCTGCTACTTCACCCACAATAGTTTTCATCTGAACCAAGTCATCCGTGTAGGAATAAGCCGTAATCAGCGGCTGCATAACTCCGAAAGACAAAATAATGACAGTGATAAAGGCTTCCTCTGTCAGAGTCCCTCTCATATAAAGCAGACAGCCTATTGGAAGAATGCCGATAAGAGTTGAGGGAAAGATTGCCATACCTGCTGACTGACCAAAAATACAGCTTTTCATCCACTCGATAAAACAGTCAGCCCCCTCCTTTGCCGCTGTCACAAATTTGGCATAACTGGTCTTTGACTGCCCGAAAGCTTTAATGACCTCAATACCGTTTATGTATTCCACTGCCGTATCATTCAAAGCCTTGGTAGAGCTTACGGTACGCTGGAATTTTGCCTCATATCCATTAAACATGGACAGAAAACACAGAATTCCCAAAGGCAGGACAATCAGCATCGCCAGTCCCATGCGCCAATCCACTGCAAACAGCAATACTGCTACGGCGGCAGCACCGATAATATTGGAGGTCATTTCCGGCACCATATGGGCAAGAGTCGTTTCAATGGAATCCACACGTTCTACTATTATATTCTTATAAGAACCGGAGGATTTTTCCAGCACTGTGCCAAGTGGCAGCGTCGCCAGCTTATTCAACAGGCGCATCCGTATGTCCGCCAGCACATGAAAAGTCGCATGATGCGACAATGTGGTGGAAACTAAATGCAGCACATAACGCAGCACCCACCAAAGCCCCATAACAAGACATCTCTTAAGACACCAGGCTTTGTCTGCCGTACCGGTCACTAGGGCTTTGATAAGCTCAATCATTATAAAATACGGTACCAGACTGCAGGCCACACCTGCCAGCGCTGCTACTACACTCAGCAGATATTCCCATTTACGTGAACCTGCCAGTTCTGCAAGCCAGGAAGCCGCAGAACGCTTTGTTTTCATTTCATCACTCATAAAAATCATCTCCTTTTATAATTAGTTGTAACTAACTTATATTCCTAAAAAAAGGGAAGCAGCTTCCCTTTTTAAAGTCCTGTAATCAACCGCCATCCGGGTGTAAAGAACTCCACTATGGTTTTCAGGTAACGCTGTGCATCCGCCTTATCATATCCATGCTCAATGGGCTGAAGCAGCGCCGCCATATAAGCACTGATAAGCATATGCATTTCATCCCGTCTTATTTCCCAAACGACTATTCCTTGTTTTCTGCAGATTTGTAAAAATTTCATCATTTCGTCCGTGCTTTCTTCAATCATATCATGGACAAAATTCTCAAAAGGCGTACCCCTGGCGCAGCAAATCAACAGGTAGGAAGCTTCCGGATTCTTATACATAACATCCAGTACAACACGCGCATCATTCATTTCTTCTTCAATATTCCACATCATTTCAGCATGATTCTGCTCCAAAATTTCATAACTGGATGCAACATGCTTCTCTTTCCAGCTCAGCAGCTCATTAACAGCAGGCTGCACCAGAGCAGCAAACATATCCTGCTTACTGGCAAAATGACGGTATAATGCAGCTGAGGTCATCCCTACGGCGTCTGCCACTGCTTTCATAGAAGCCTGTTCAAATCCTTTTTCCCGGAATTCCTTCATAGCTGCCTGAATAATCTTTTCATGGCTGGCAGTCTTATCCCTGGGCATACAAATTCACATCCCTTCCAAAGCAAATTGCGTTAGCTAATATGATTAGCTAACGCAATTAACTTACGGTATTTTTTATCATTTGTCAAGACCTATTTTTACTTACCATTTTTCCATTTTATCTTCGTATTCATTTTCCAGTCTTTCAATGCACTTTTCTATATCCTCAGAGTCAATAACCCCGCCGCAAGCAGCGAGGCATGGAAATTGAAGCGCCCCAAGGGGTGGGGTATTGACCCTCGCGGCATTCGTCAAAGTCATGCAAGCATGACTTTGACTCATTGCACGCGGGAATAAATTTCACTGTCCATATCTCCCATAAAGGCATTAATAAAGTCATTATTCAGCTTCACCGTCCAACTGCCGTCAGTCTTTTTTTTTGATAATTGAAGCTTCACCGTTGAAGTACTCATTTCATCTGCAGCATCGACAGCCTTAATCAGACCGCTCATATTCAATCTGGCGAAATCCCATAGATTTTCCACAAGTTCCCCGATTCCGGTTCTATCACTTTCTATCATATCCTCCAGCAATTGGATGGCATAGATTCCGCCCGAATCGGCCAAATTCTTATTTGTCACCGCCAAAACTGCTTCTACATTGTTCCCTTCTGCCCTGACTTCCATAATTTTCCATGTAAGATTTTCAACAACTTTTTCTGCAAGCTCTTTGTTTGCCTTAAATCTTTTCCCTTTCAGAATATGTGGCTGCTGCAGGTAAAATCAAAGACATTGTGAGAACGGCCAGCCGTGTTAATTTCATGATATTTTTCTCCCTGTATTGCCTTTTGCACCATTGTATTCAATATGAAATATTTGTTTAAGATGCGCTGCACAAACAGGCGGCCGGAGAGCAGTCAAAATGACAGATTTTATGATAATTTCCACTATATTGCTCCTTTATATGCAACAAACGATTCCTTTACCTCCCGGAATCTGAGTCTGGGAACGGGCAGTTTCTCTCCTGTATCAAGCCGCGCAATATAATTATTTATTCCTGAAATATGCCTCATCATCACAAACAGCAATCCTCATATCATTTAACCCTTAAAATCAATATACTGCCCCAGCATTTTCTCCTCTTCCGTTTCCACGGAATCGCTCATCTCTTCATAGATAATATCATTAATTTTCTGCAGCAGTTCCTCAAAAGAAGAGGCAGTTACAGTAATTGTATTCTCATCAGCTTTTGCTTTTTCGGCATTCTTCTCGGCCCACTTTTCCTCCGCCGCCTTCTTTTCCGCTTTCTTCTCTGCGGCCTTCTTATCAGCTGCCTTTTCCACTTTTTTCTTTGCAATCCTCTCCCTCTGGGCTGCCAGGGATTTGTCCACTACCGCAAAGAAGGATGCATTGCCTCCGTCATTGACCTGCATGCCGTAAGCTTTCACTACCGATGCATTGCTGCCAAGCTGGGTCTTGAATTTCGCCAGACCGCTTGCCGCATTACTGATGATAGCTTCATATTGCTTCCTGAAATTTTCATCCGCTGCCATTCTTTCGATTTTTTCTTCATCGATTAAAACTACCAGCTTATTGGGATTTGCATAGCTTCCGGCCTGTGACTTTGCCGCATCCTTCATATCCTTGCTGACAAGAATAAAATCCATGTTGGAATATTTCTTTTTCAATTCCGCATAATATTCCTTCGCTTCATCGCTGAGTTTGGGCTGACCTATGGTTTTTCCGTAATTTTCAGCCTTTTTTTCTGCTTTCTGTGATTTCTGTGTTTCGTAAACACTGCCTGATTGCGCACTGTTTTCCAGCTGTGATACTGTACTCATCCTTTTTCCTCCTTGAGATAATAATTTGAAATCCGTTTCAAATATTTGACAATAAGTTCTTATGATATATATCGGATGAATTATCATAAAATGAACCTCTCTGTTTCCATAAAAAGCCCCGTCCAAACCGGACGGGGCTTTTAACCCTAAAAACATATCTTCTTTTACAATCTATCCAAGAATCGCCTTATCGTTTGCAAATTCCTCACCGCTTGCCGCTTCAAACTTGTGGAGCAAATCCTCTACGGTAAGCTGCTTCTTTTCCTCGCCCCTGATATCCAGAATAATCTGTCCGTCCATCAGCATAATCAGACGATTGCCATGGGCAATGGCATCCTTCATATTGTGGGTAATCATAAGCGTTGTTAAATTATCTTTATTAACGATATACTCTGTTGTTTCCAAAACCTTGGCCGCTGTCTTGGGGTCCAAAGCTGCGGTATGCTCATCTAAAAGAAGAAGCTTCGGTTTTTGCAGCGTTGCCATCAGCAGCGTCAGTGCCTGTCTTTGTCCTCCGGACAGAAGACCAACCTTGGAGGTAAGGCGCTCTTCCAGCCCAAGTCCCAGAATTTTTAAAAGCTCCCTGTATTCTTCCCGTTCCTTCTGCGTAATGCCGGAACGAAGAAAACGTCCGTGCCCTCGCCGCTTTGCAAGAGCCAGATTCTCTTCAATCCCCATGTCTGCAGCGGTTCCGGTCATAGGATCCTGAAATACACGCCCCAAAAATTTTGCACGCTTATGCTCGGAAAGCTTTGTCACATCTTCACCGTCTATCATAATCTGTCCTGCATCCACAGGCCATACACCAGCTATGGCATTCATCATGGTTGATTTTCCGGCTCCGTTTCCGCCGATGACAGTAACAAAGTCGCCTTCTTCAAGGGTCAGAGAGAAATTATCAAGCGCCAGCTTCTCGTTCACTGTTCCGGGATTAAAAATTTTAGTTACATTTCTGATTTCAAGCATGACCGCCGCCTCCCTTCTTTATTGCCGGCTTTGTAAAATATTTATTCTTCCAGTAAGGAATTGCAAGGAAAATTGCAACAATTACAGCCGTAAACAATTTAAGTGAATTGGTAGGCGCCCCCAGCCAGATTACAATCTGAATGACTATGTAATAAATAATGGAACCAAAGGCAACGCCTATCAGTTTCAATCCGAAGTTACGGAAAAGTTTACCGAAAACCGCTTCTCCTATAATAACGGCAGCCAGACCGATTACAATGGCCCCGCGTCCCATATTAACATCAGAAAAGCCCTGATACTGTGCAAGCAGCGCTCCCGACAATCCCACAAGTCCATTGGAAATCATCAAGGCAACCACCTTGGTGAAATTCGTATTGATTCCCTGCGCTCTTGCCATGTTCCCGTTGCAGCCGGTAGCCCGGATGGCACAGCCGAATTCTGTTCCGAAAAACCAGTATAAAACGAGCACAAGCAAAATAACACAAACAGCAACTACTAAAATTGTATTTTTATAAACGGGAACGTCTTTTATATATCTTAAAGAAACCAAAAGGCTGTATTTATCAACACTGATTGCCTGATTTGCTTTCCCCATAATCATCAAGTTGACCGACCATAGGGCAAGCTGTGACAGAATACCTGATAAAATAGGGTCTATCCCCATAAAAGTATGAAAAAGTCCGGTAGCAAGACCGGTCAGCATACCGGCTAAGGTCGCTGCCAGCATGGAAACGAAAACATTATGTCCTGAAAGCATCATCATAATACAGACCGCACCGCCCGTACATAAAGAACCGTCCACTGTCAGGTCCGCAAAATCAAGAATTCGATAAGTAATATAAATGCCAATAGCGGTGATACCCCATATTAATCCCTGGGCGAATACACCCGGCATGGCATTTATCAGATCTAAAATATTCATGGGCTTCCTCCAAAAAAGTAACAGCATTAACTGGATAAGGCAGCGGGAGTATTTTCTCCCGCTGCCACGCAATCCTTAATAAACATCAGATTTTCCGCATCAATTATTCAGCTTCAATTGCCACATAATCATCAGGAATGGCAACGCCTAATGTTTCGCAGATTGATGCATTGTATTTCTTTGTAAAGTTAGGTGCATATTCAATGGGCATTGTGGAGATATCTTCGCCCTGCAGAATTCTTGCAGCCATCTTACCGGTACCAACGCCCAAATCATAATAGCTGATAGATAAGGTTGCAACGCCGCAGCCTGCACAAATACCTTCTTCGCCTGCAATAACAGGAACACCTGCGGGAAGACAAATATTGTTAATAATTTCAGTATTGGAAGCTGCTGTATTATCGGTAGGAACATAAATCACGTCAACCTCACCCACTGCTGTCGTTACGATAGCGGAAAGGTCATTGGAATCTGAGAAAGAATAATAGTCACAGCTATAACCTTTTTCCTCAAGGAAAGCCTTAATCGTATCAACCTGATACTGTGAATTGGCTTCTGCTGAACAATATAGCAGGCCTACCTTCTCTGCATCCGGGAAAAGCTCCTGCAGCATATCAGCCTGTCCGTCCAAAGGCGCAAGGTCGGATGTACCGGAAATATTGCCTCCTACCGTACCTGTAAAATCGCTAATATCCAGCGCTACGCCATATTCTGTTACGGAAGTTCCCAGAATCGGAATTGTGCTGGTTCCTGCTGCCGCTGCCTGAAGCGCAGGCGTTGCATTTGCCAGAATCAAATCCACGTTCTTGGAAACAAAGCTGTTAACGATAGTGGAACAGGTATTGGAATCACCCTGAGCATTCTGCACATCAAAGGTGACCTTATCTCCCAATTCCTCTGTTAAAGCGTCCATAAATCCCTGAGTTGCCGCATCCAGCGCCTCATGCTGTACCAGCTGGCAGATGCCTACTGTATATGCAGCGTCATCTGCTGTTTCTGAGTCGGCAGGAGCTTCTGCTTCTGTGCTGCTTTCGGTTGTTTCTGAAGTGCTGTCAGCATCTGCTTCTGCTGAAGAACTGCCGCAGGCTGTCAGAGAACCAATCATAGCAACTGTTAAAAGTAATGCTAAAAGTTTTTTCATAATGGTTTCCTCCCATATAAATATTGCGGTAAAATAAATTACCGTCTTACCGATTATACAGGTTTAACGTGTTAAAGTCAATGTTATTTAACCGATTCCAGTATTAACCCGGTATTATCTCAGTATTAACTCATGGGTCAGCAGATATCTGCCGTCTGCAAGTTCTTCCGCCGACAGGCGAATCTGACAGGAAACCGCTCCTATTGCCGACATGGCGTTTTCCAGATAGTCCTTTTTATATGCTCCCGACTGATAGCTGTCATTCCACTGATAAAGAAGGTCATCTCCTTCTATTACATTCATGAAAGTATAACTGCCAACTCCCGTCTCCACAATTTTATGATAACAGTCAGCTTCATAAGCCGCCAAAGTGGTCAGAACCTCCTCCTGCCCAATCCCCAAATCCTCTATACTCTGCCTTCCATCTTCCTTTTGCTCAAGATTACTGTATTTCCGGCCGTTGCAGGGAGGAAGATAAACCGACAGCTCCCGTCTGATATGCGTGTCGGAATATTCTTTATCCGATTTATTAAAATAGTCATAGCTTCTCATTTCTTCCGTATCATCCCAGGTTACATCCACATTGTAATAACCGTCATCCAGCACGATAATGTCCCAGGCATGATTTTCACCTGCATATCCGGTACAGTAATAGCAGGGAACAGCAAGCTGCTGCATCAGATATTGGAAAGCCCTTGCATAGCCGGCGCATACAGACTGCCCGTTTACCAGCGCACTGTAAGCGCTCTGTCCCATTTCCGCAGACAAATTATAGGATACTCTGTCTGCCAGAGCATCATGAACATATTTTTCTTTCTCGTAATTGTCCGAAAGCTTCCTTGCTCCGCTTAATATTTCTTCCGCTTTTTGATTAAATATTGCACGCTCACTATCCAGATTCTGCGCTGTCCTGTTAAAGGACAAATCAATTTCCGCACACTGCCCGTTCCTTTGGTATTTGCAGTAATATGCCGTTTCCATAAAAAAAAGCTCCGGATGGTCATTAAATACCGCAGCAAAGATATCCGTCAGTTCATCCACCTGAATTTCCTCCGCCGGTGCAAAAGCCTGGTTCAGGTCAATGGCATTTGCATAAATCTGACGGTAAAGATGCTTTCCCTTCTCATCCAGCATGGCATAATAGGGGTAATACAGGGAATCAAAATCCAGATTATCTCCTGTATTTCCTATGCCAAGCTGCTGCAAAAGCTCCCTGGCCTCTTCCTCTTCAATTTGATATCTGTCTTCTCTGACAGGCTCATATCCGTTTCTGCCTGCCACACTTTCCGGCACATGGACCCCGCTCCGGCTCGGCGGAATATATTCCTCACTTTCCTCATCCGGTAGGGCGTTAATTCCGCTCTCATTATTTATTACTCCGGATTGTTCCGTGTTATTTTGATTATCTTTGTTTTCTGCCCCAGGCCATGTAATGGTTTCTGTAATAGTATTCTCCTTGCGTACCTCTGAAAAAGAATTTTCTTCTTCTTTGGAGTAAAGAAAATCTGCTACTTTTTCGGTAATATCCGGATTAAATGCGCAGAAAAGTACAAAAGCACTGAACAGGGCACAAAAAATAAGCAATATATACAACAATTTCCTGAGTATTTTCATATCTGTCCTTTCTTACTTTTTCATTCTCCACCAATCTTTTCCTATCATGAATAAGGGATGATTTGAAATCAAACCATCCCCTGTCTGCAGCATTACACTCTGTATACTTTCATTTTTTACCCTAATCTTCTCATCTCTGTATAAGCCAGAAGCAAGGGGCCCACGCCCTTGGCATCATCCTCGACAACAGGCTCCGACATGTAATATTCAAAGCTTCCGTCCCTTCTTAAATTGTCCGCAGGGCCAAGTCCTGCTACAAGACAAATACCGCCAAGGCTTAAATGTCCGTCCTTTTCCTTCAAATATTTTCCGCAGATACCGTTAAACGCTTTCAGTCCGTATTCCCGGTAGCTTTCAGGCAGAAAGCCAAGGCGCACACCTTTTAAAAGGGAATACGCCATTATGGCGCTTCCGCTGGTTTCCAAATAATTAGGTTCTCTGCCGGGAAGGGCGGGAAGCTGATACCACAAGCCGCTTTCATCCTGGAATTTCAGCATGGAATCAATCAGATTCACAAAAGTCTTCTGTAAAAATTCATAATCCTCCCGATACTCTTCTCCCGGTTCGCATTTATTTAATGTATCAAGCAGCGCCATGGAATACCAGCCCAGGGCGCGGAGCCAGAAATTCTGCGATAATCCGGTTTTCCTGTCACACCAGAAAACAGATTTGGAAGCATCGTAACCGTGATAATAAAGCCCTGTCTTTTCATCCCTGACATGCTTTACCACGTTCTTAAACTGATTGAAAATATCACTGTAATTCTGCCTGTGATTAAATTTTGTTTCATATTCCATATAAAAGGGCTGCCCCATATACATGCCGTCGAGCCAGACCTGGTTAGGATAAATTTTCTTATGCCAGAAATTTCCTTCTTCTGTCCTCGGCTGTGTTTTAACCTGGCTGTATATCAAATCAATAGCCTTCCGGTATTTTTCTTTTCCGTTAAGCTCATACAGGGCAAACAGCGTTTTCCCCGCGTTTACGTTATCAATATTATATTCTTCCACGCTATAGCCGTTAATGCTCCCATCTTCCTTTACCCTATGGTCAATAAAAGCATCTGCAAATTCATAATATTTCTTCTCACCTGTTGCCTGATAGATTTCAAGAAGCGCTAAAATCATACATCCGTCTATGTAATTCCACCCGGCAGCTTTTCCCTCTAATGCTTTTTCAATGTTCCAGGCAGGCACATCCAATGTACTCTTTTCAATCAATTCATCGATGTATTTCTCAAAAATCGGCATCTTCATATAAAATTCCCTCCGGTATGCTTATCATAATAGGTAACAATTCAGAATGTACAATTATTTCTGCATGGCTGAACTGTCATCATGCTTGTATTATATCGGATTGGAGGCGCATCTGCAATTATTTTTCATTTTTCCGCTCTCTGAGCTGATACAAAAGTGCATTACAGATTGCAGCCGCTACATTGCTGCCGCCTTTTCTGCCTCTTGCCACAATTACCGGAACAGAAGTCTGCAATATCAGTTCCTTGGCTTCCACCACATTGACAAAGCCTACCGGAACGCCGATAATCCCCTCCGGACAAAGAACGCCATCCTGTATTAATTCATATAGCCTTACCAGCGCTGTAGGCGCATTTCCGATAGCGAATATCAGTTTTTTATCAAGGGCTGCCGCCTTATCCATGCTGGCCACCGCCCTGGTGCTCTGGTTTTTCTTCGCAATCTCTGCCACATCTTCATCACTCATAAAGCAATACACTTCACCGCCGTACTTTGCCAGTTCCTTTTTATTAATACCCGACTTCGCCATCTGCGTATCGGTAACGATGCACGCTCCGCCTAATATGGCCTTATGAAATTTCTGTACCGCATCCCGGGAGAAGCAGAGATTTTTAACATAATCAAAATCCGCCGTTGTATGAATGACTCTTTTAATAACCGGAGCTTGCAAGTCGTCCAGTTTCACTTCACCAAGCTCCGCGGAAATGATTTCAAAGCTTCTTTTTTCTATTTCGGCAGGAAGCACCTGCTGCAATTTTATTTTATGTTCCCTGTTCATTTTTTATTTCCTTTTCGCATATTATGGCTTTTTTGCCTGTTCGTCCCTGTCAATCCCATCACTCCATATACTTTCTTCATATCGATACTCTCCCTGAGCACCTCCGCCAGCTTATCAAACTGTCCTTCCTGATATTCCTCATAGGAAATCTCTCCGCCGCTGTGATAAGGTATCCCCTTCTTTTCACATAAAAGCTGTACAAAAGCGGTGCGGAACTCTTCCTCATCAAAAATGCCGTGCAGATAAGTGCCTATGATATTTCCCAAACAGCCGCCGTCTTTTTTCCCTTTCAAATCAAGAAGGCCAAAGGCTCCGTCGCCTGTCCACTCGGTTCTTCCCATATGAATTTCGTAGCCGCTGACCTTTTTCCCCGAAAGCTTCTTAAAAATGCCTGTAAGCTCCCCGCATTTTCCCTCCGTTCTGGTTCTCACCTTTTCCGCTTCAAAAAAAGTATTCATGGGCAGAAGTCCCATTCCTCTGACGCTGACTGCAGCTTTCCCGTTTTTATCTTCATATGCAGCAGCCTCCTGCGCATTTTCCCCGGCTTTCTCTCCGGCTGCCGCTGCTTCCACCCCTTTTGCATCTGCAATGGTTTCCCCAAGCATCTGGTATCCGCCGCAAATGCCGAAAACAATGGTTTCTGCTTCCGCGAGCCGCAAAATGGCGGCTTCCAGCCCGCTTTCCCTGATAAAAAGCATATCCTTTATGGTATTTTTGGTTCCCGGCAGAATAATTACATCCGGCCTGCCAAGCTCTGAAGCCCTGGCCACATATCTTACCGTTACATCCGGTTCCAGTGAAAAAGCCTGAAAATCGGTAAAGTTGGAGATTTTAGGAAGGCGGATAACTGCAATATCCACATTTTCTCCCTTTTCCTTCCTTTCAAGGCTTGCCGATAAGGAATCCTCATCCTCGATATCCACATCCATATAAGGGACCACGCCCCAGACCTCCTTGCCGCATTTTTCGTAAATCTGCAAAAGCCCCGGCTCCAAAATTTTAACATCTCCGCGGAATTTGTTGATAATAAGCCCTTTAATTCTATCCTGCTCCTGCTGTTCCAGAAGCATTACCGTACCTATCAGCTGCGCAAAGACGCCTCCCCGGTCAATATCACCCACAAGCAAAACAGGCGCATCCGCAATTTCAGCCATTCCCATGTTGACGATATCATCTTTCTTTAAATTAATTTCCGCAGGGCTGCCCGCCCCTTCAATAACAATGATATCATATTCTGACGCCAGCTTTTCATAAGCAGCACGAATCACCGGAATATATTCTCTTTTCTTTTTCAAGTAATCCATAGCCCTCATATTACCCTTAACCTCGCCCATCACAATAACCTGGGAGCCCATATCCGTGGTGGGCTTTAAGAGAATAGGATTCATAAAAACAGAAGGCTCCGCGCCCGCCGCTTTAGCCTGCACAGCCTGGGCCCTTCCCATTTCCAGATTTTCCCGTGTAATAAAAGAATTCAGCGCCATATTCTGGGATTTGAAAGGTGCCGTCCTGTAGCCGTCCTGCCTGAATATTCTGCAAAGACCTGCCGCAATCAGGCTTTTTCCTGCATTTGACATGGTTCCCTGTATCATAATTGCCTTTGCCATCCTGATCCTCCCTGTAAGTATACTATCCCTTCCTGATATCATTGCATGCCCTGATTAATGCCAGATTTTCTTCATGGGTGCGCACACCGATTCTGAAAAAGCCCTCCGACAGGCCTTTAAAATTATCACAGGAACGAATTAAAATTTTTCTTTCCAGCAAACGCTGTTTTAAATCCTTTCTGCTTTTGAAAAAAATAAAGTCTGCCTCAGAAGCATAAATTTTATCTGCAATGCCCTTGGAAAGCTCCTCAACCAGAAATTCCTTTTCCTTTTGAATAAGCTTCCTGCTTCTTTCCAGATACCCCCTGTCCCTGAGCGCCGCCTCACCCGCCATCTGCGCCGAAATGGAAGTATTCCAGACGGGCAGCGCTCCCTGCAGTCTTCGGCAAAGCTCCCTTCCCGCAGTCAGCCCATACCCCAGCCGCAGCCCCGGCATCCCGTAAACCTTGGTAAAGGCCCGCAAAATAATCATATGCGGGAAGTCTGAAAGCTCATGCTTCATGGTCACTTCCTCTTCTTTTTCAAGAAAAGGGAGAAAACACTCATCCAGGCAAAACCATGTATTTGTTTCCTCACAGCGTCCGGCAATTTTCATAAGAAGCGCCTTTTCCGTAAGCCTGCCTGTAGGATTATTTGGATTGCACAAAAAAAGAATATCCGTATCCGCCGTAATGAAGGATAGAAATTCCTCCGGTAAACGGAAGTCATCTTCTTCCTTCATTTCAACATACATTACTTCCCCCATGACGCTGAAAACAGCCGTTTCATACTCCTGAAAGGCGGGCACCGGTATCAGGCTCTTTTTCGGTTTCAGACCATGGCATAAACCGTAAATCAATTCTGCCGCACCGTTTCCCAAAACAACAGCTTCTTCAGGAACATCCTCTGCCTCTGCAAGCGCCCTGCAAAGCGCCTCTCCTCTGTAATCAGGATATCTGTCCGACAGCCGGATTCCTTCACAGGCTGCCCGTTTGCTTTCCTCCGGCATTCCCAGAGGATTAACGTTTATGGAAAAATCATATTCAATTTGATTTCTGTAGCAGTCCCCACCATGAGGATAATACAAGTCAGACATTTTTCCTCCCTTCCGCCGCCGGAGCTGTCTTTAAACCATCGTCACTGTTCGTCATGCCATTCACAGGATACAAAGCATCAGCAGCAATACGGCAATCCCCAGAAAAAGTGTAAAAAAGGAGGTTCCGTACAAAAGCCTGTCTGCTCTCTTAATATCCTCCCACTCCACTTTCCGTATCTCATCTCCGATAAAGGGCTTTTGATAAAGCTTCCCGAAATACCAGGCATCTCCGGCAAGCCTCACGCAAAGCGCTCCCGCGCAGACGCTTTCTGTCTGGGCTGAATTGGGACTGGCGTGGCAATACCTGTCCCTTTTATAAATTTTAAGAGCATTTTTTCCGTTAAATCCAAGCAGAAAAGAAACGATAATCATATTCAGGGCTGCAATTCTGGCAGGAATAAAATTCATCACATCATCCAGCCTTGCGGCTGCCCTGCCCAAGTAAAAGTACGTGTCATTTTTATATCCAACCATGGAATCCATAGTATTGACAGCCTTATAAAAAAAGCCTCCCAGGGCGCCGAAAACCAGCATATATAAAAGAGGCGCTATCACGCCGTCAGAGGTATTTTCCGCCACGGTTTCCACCGCCGCCTTAATCACGCCCTCTTCATCCAGCCTTTCCGTATTCCTTCCCACAATCATGGATACCGCTTTTCTGGCTTCAGGAAGTCCTTCTCTTCTGAAAGCTTCATACACCTTCAGACTTTCCGTCTTTAAGGATTTCATGGCAAGCATCTGATAGCACATGATGCTTTCCAGCCAAATCCCCGCTCCCTCATGCAGATGCCTGACCAGCAAAAGCAAAACAGCCGGAATTCCCACTGACAAAAACAGGGTGACAAACACCAGTATTCCTCCTGCCGCCAGCTTTTTCTCCTTATCCTCTTCCTTTCCGGGCTTTATTTTCATCGCCTTCCCAAGCAGCCTTTCCGTCCCTGAAATCACACTTCCCATTCCCCTTACCGGATGCCACAGACGGTGAGGGTCCCCCAGCAGCAAATCAAGAAAAAAGGCAATGCACAATATGCAGATTCTTTCAGAAAGCACTTCCTTTATCATATCTCTCTTACATCTCCCAGATAAAAGCCTTCTTCCTCCCGTTCAACCGTTGCCTCCAGGCACGCCCCGTTTCCCTGCTGCCAGTTATAATAGCTTTTGTGAGGTCTGGCATACTTATCCATAATTGCCATTATCGTGCCGCCATGTACTACCAGGACAACGGACTGCCCCTTATCCTCTTCCTGAAGCTTTTTTCCGATAATCTCATCAAAGGCTTTTACGCACCTGTCCTGAAAAATTTTTAAGGTTTCACCATCGGGGAACCCGCTCTCCCCGTTAGAATCAATAAATTCCTGATATGTGGGATAACCGCACAGCTCCTGATAATTTTTGTATTCATATTCTCCGAAATCACATTCCCGCAGGCCGTCCGCTGCAAGCTGCATCTTATCCGGAAGCAAAATCGAAGCCGTCTGCCTGCAGCGCTTTAACGGACTGACATACACTGCTTCTGCCCTGCAAAAGCTTTCTCCGGCCTTCTCCCTTATTTCCTGCCTTCTGTAAACCAGCTCTTTTTCTGCCTCGGGCAGCAAATCCTCATCCGTTGCTCCTACATACCTGTGCTCCTGGTTTCCTTTCGTTTTTCCGTGCCTGATTAAATATACCTTCATCCGGCTCTCCCTCCTGCCTTACGCTATCCGGGTTCCGATTCCGCATACCACCCGGATCACCTGTTCCGCTCTTTTTGCCAGATAACAGTTTACTCTTCCCACAGCTTCCCTGTACTGCCTTTCAAAAGCATCCACAGGAACCAGCCCATAGCCGATTTCATCGCTGATAATCACAAAATCTTCCTTTTCCATAAGAAGCTTTTCCGCTTCCTTAAGCGGGTCTTTACCTTCTTTCAGCTGCTCCTTCACCTTCAGATGATAATGATTGATTACTCTTTTCCTTTCACCGAAGTTTTCTTCCGCATATTCCGTTTTGCCCTGAAAGGCGCCGCCAATCACTAATATCATTCTGCATTCTCCTTTCCCACGTTTTATAAAAGC
>CAZDPE010000009.1:0-41271 GCA_964507235.1 uncultured Lachnospiraceae bacterium | reverse complement strand
GAGGATGTGATACTTGCAACAGAAATAACAGCATCTGGAAAATGTGGAGATAATCTTACATGGACGTTAAAATATGGTACGTTAATGATATCAGGTACTGGGGATATGTGGGATTATAGTAGTAGTAGTTTAGTACCGTGGAAAGAATACTATAAAGAAGATATAACAGCGTTGAAATTAGAAAATGGGATAACGCATATTGGAAATTGTGCATTCTATAATGAATACAATAACTTTACAGGGAGTTTAATTATGCGTCACAGATTAAAATGTTGGATATTACTATGTACCGTGATAATGAAGTGGTTCAGCCCGATGGTAAAATTCGCATAAGAATTCCGGTTCCGGCACTCTATAATAAAGATAAATGTGTTGTATATAGAGTGGAAGAAGATAGTTCATTTACGGATATGAAGGCATATTATGAATCAGGATACATGGTTTTTGAAACGACACATTTAAGTAAATATGTATTAGCAGCAAGTGCAACACCGACGTCAATGCCTTCAAACTTATGGCCTTTTACTGACGCAGCGGTAAACTCCGGCAACTGGAAATACGAAAACATTAAATTTGTTTACGAAAACGGTGTTATGACAGGAGTAAAAGCAAATCAGTTTCAGCCGGATGTACCGCTTACCAGAGCAATGTTTGCATCTGTGATTTACCGTCTTGCAGGATCTCCTGATATTACCTACAAAAATGTATTTTCGGATGTGCCTGCGGGTAAGTGGTACAGCAATGCCATTATCTGGGCATATGAAAAAGGAATTGTGGCAGGTCTTGGAAATGGACGCTATGGAACAAATGATAATATTACCCGGGAACAGTTAGCAAGAATGCTGATGGAATTTGCGAAAGTACAGAGCTATAACACTAGTGATAGTGCGGATTTTAGTAAATTTGCAGATGCATCAGAGGTGAGCCGTTGGGCAACAGATAATATGCGCTGGGCAGTAGGAGCAGGCATTATCAGCGGAAGCACGAAGGACGGGAGCTATTATATGAATCCAAAGGGGCAGGCTACAAGAGTAGAATGCGCGGTCATGCTGACGAAGTTCATTCAGAAATATTAAAACATAAAATATGATGGAAAAGAGGATGCGGCAAAAATGTTTCCGGCATCCTCTTTTTAATAAAAATTGATTGATATACAAAGCGTTGATGTTTTGAAAAGCATAAATCGAGCAGAGATGACTTCCCGCATCTGCGAATGCCTGTGACAATTTTAACTAAGGCTACATCTTTATTCTCTATAAGTTGATTTAAATATTCAGGGCGGCTTATGAGTTTATTCATGGCATACCTCCTAAATTTCTTATTTATATTTTATATTATATCCCAAAATCTTAAAATAACAATAGTTTCAGACTTATAAATCAGAAACTACGACTTATTTTCCCTTGTATTTTTCTGAACAAAAGTGTATGCTAAGCAGTGAAAAACGTTTTCTTTTCAGCTTGTGGTAAGAAGGCAGCGAATGAAGAAAACCGGAAGTTAAAAAGCAGATAACAGCAGCTTGTAAATCAGAAACATAAAATAAGAAAGTGGGAAATCCTTATGGTATCAATTAAAGATGTAGCAAAACATGCAGGCGTGGCCATATCTACAGTTTCAAAGGTTCTGAACAATTATCCCAATGTAAGCGAGAAAACCAGGGAAAAAGTGAATAGATCAGTGGAGGAATTGAATTTTGTTCCTAATTCTGTGGCAGCGGCGCTCTCATCCAAGCAGGCCGGAAGGGTGGCGCTTCTGATTAACAGCAGCATGAAGACAAATGCCATTGATGAAATTGACATGCAGTATATTTCCGGTGCGCTTAATAAGGCAATGGAACTGAATCTTGATGTGATTACGCTTTTCTTTTGCATGTTTCAGGGTAAAACTACGGAAGAAATTATCAGATATTTTCAATCCCAGAGTATAGCGGGAATTATCATTTACGGGGTGTCCAGGGACAATAAGGTACTGCATGAGTTAATTGCCTCGGAAAAGTTTAAATGCGTGATAATTGACGCTCCCTTTGTAAATGACAGCACCTCCAGTGTGGGAATTGACCACAGGAAAGCGCAGTATGATGTGGCAAAAAAAACCATTGAAGATAATAAGAGCAAAAAGATTCTTTATATTGCAGGGAAACGCAACGGATATGTAACGGATGAAAGACTGCTTGGAATGGAAGAGCTTGTAAAGGAAAAAAATCTTACCATGCTGGTGAGAAATGGGGAATTTTCAGAACTGCAGGCAAGGAATATTACCATGAAATATGCTAAAAATAAGGATGTTGTAGTCTGTGCTTCCGATTTGATGGCAATCGGAGCGATGAAGGCCCTGATAGAAATGGATATTTTCCGCCCGGTCTGCGGTTTTGACGGTATCATTCTGATGGGCTATGTTGGAAAGCAAATGAACACGGTGCGTCAGGATTTTGCGGAAATTTCCGCAAGGGCTATGGAAGAACTACAGCTTTTGCTTGGCGGTGAAAAAGGAAGGAAAGTGGTGATGGAGCACACACTGGTGCGGATGAAATATGAGGACATCATCTGTTAAGCGCTAAAATAAATTTTTTGGATATTTTTTCAAAATCCACTTGCAGAAAACGTTTTCCTATGATACACTGACCATGTCAGTGGGAGGAAGATATAACCGGCAATGCAATGGAAGGCGGTTCGCACTGCGAACTTTCTGCTGTTATGAATAATAAGTTAAGAGTAAGGTGTTATAATTTATAAAAGAAACAGGAGGATGTTATGTCAGCACAAACAAATTTACAAAAGGATGTACTCGTCTTAAATCTTGAAGAGCAGCTGAAAGAGGTTGCCAAAGAAATGTTTAACAAGGAACTTTCAGATTTAAGTGATCAGGAAACCTATTATGCGGTTCTGGTTCTGACTAAGAGATTAATGACTGTATCAGACAGCAATGAGGGAGAAAAGAAAATCTATTATATTTCAGCAGAGTTTCTGATTGGTAAGCTGTTATCCAATAATCTGATTAATCTGGGCGTATATGATAAGATGAGCGGAATTCTTGAAAAGTACGGCAAAAAGCTTTCCGTAATTGAAGAAATCGAGCCGGAACCCTCACTTGGCAACGGCGGTCTTGGAAGGCTGGCAGCATGTTTTCTTGATTCCATAGCAACGCTGGGACTTCCCGGAGAAGGAATTGGACTGAATTATCATTACGGTCTGTTTAAGCAGGTATTTAAGGACAGGCTGCAGACTGCAGAAAAGAATGAGTGGATTGAAGAAAATTCCTGGCTGACCAAAACGGATGTTACGTTTGATGTTTATTTTGGTAAGAAAAAAGTAACTTCCCGTTTATATGATATTGATGTAGCAGGTTATGACAGCGGTGTCAATAAACTGAGATTGTTCGATATTGAATCATTGGATGAGAGTCTTGTAAAAAAAGGAATTGATTTTGACAAGGAAAAAATCGAAAAGAATCTGACCTTATTCCTGTATCCGGATGATTCTGATGAAGCCGGTAATCTGCTTCGTATTTATCAGCAGTATTTTATGGTCTGCAATGCTGCACAATTAATTTTGCGTGAAATGAAGGAAAAGAAATATGACCTCCGCAAGATGTATGAGCATGCGGTAATTCAGATTAATGATACCCATCCCACCATGATTATACCTGAGTTGATTCGTATTCTGGTTGAGGAAAAAGCGTTTACTATAGATGAAGCAATTGAAGTGGTAAGTAAAACCTGCGCCTACACGAATCATACGATTCTGGCAGAAGCATTGGAAAAATGGCCCCTTAAGTATCTGGAGAAGGTAGTGCCCCAGTTAGTTCCTTATATTAAAGAGCTGGATAAGAGAGTGGCTGCAAAATATAAGGATCCCAAGGTTCAGATTATTGACAAGGATAAGCGTGTGCATATGGCGCATATTGATATCCATTATGGATTTTCCGTAAACGGCGTAGCCGCAATTCATACCGAAATATTAAAGAATACGGAATTAAATGCTTTTTATAAGCTTTATCCTGAGAAATTCAATAATAAAACAAATGGTATTACATTCAGAAGGTGGCTTTTGTCCTGCAACCGGGAATTGGCGGGCTTCCTTTCCGAAACCATCGGCGACGGATTTAAAAAGGATGCGGATAAGCTGGAGAAGCTCTTAGAGTTTAAAAACAACCAGAGTGTATTAGACAGAATAGCGGAAATCAAAATGAACCGCAAAAAAGATTTGGCTGTATATGTAAAAGAAGCAGAAGGTGTTACCTTAAATCCTGACTCCATATTTGATATTCAGGTGAAGAGGCTTCATGAATATAAACGTCAGCAGATGAACGCCCTTTATATTATCCATAAATATCTGGAAATCAAGAGAGGAAAGAAACCGGCAAGGCCAATTACCTTTATTTTCGGTGCGAAGGCAGCGCCCGCTTATGTCATTGCGCAGGATATCATTCATTTGATCTTAGTGCTGCAGGAAATTGTAAATAATGACCCTGAGGTAAGTCCTTATATGACAGTGCTCATGGTGGAAAACTACAATGTGAGCTATGCGGAAAAGCTGATTCCTGCCTGCGACGTTTCTGAGCAGATTTCCCTGGCTTCCAAGGAAGCATCGGGAACGGGCAATATGAAGTTTATGTTAAACGGCGCTGTTACTCTTGGAACCTCGGATGGCGCCAATGTGGAAATTCATGAACTGGTTGGAGATGACAACATATATATCTTTGGTGAAAAATCCGAAACTGTTATTAAGCATTATGAAAAAGCGGATTATGTTTCCAGGGATTATTATAAAAAGAGTCCCGTGATTAAAGAAGCAGTTGACTTCATTGTAAGCAGGCAGGCTTTGAAGGCAGGGCATAAAGAAAACCTGGAACGCCTTTACAACGAGCTTTTAAACAAGGACTGGTTCATGACACTGCTTGATTTGGAAGACTACATTGCCGTCAAGGACAGAATGTTTGCAGATTATGAAGACAGACAGAAGTGGAAGGAAATGATGCTTGTAAATATTGCAAAGGCAGGCTTCTTCTCATCGGACAGAACCATATCAGAGTATAACCGCGATATCTGGAAGCTGAAATAAAATCAGTATATTTTAACGAAATTACAGAGTGGAGTATGGCTCTAAGTGACCTCCCGGCAGGAAAATTTTCCGGCTGGGAAGTGCTTAGAGCATTTTTCATACAGGGCCAAACAGGAGCAAAAACAAATCATCTTATCCGGAGAAGAGGATATTTTCTTTTATTATGACCGTGACTGGATAATTGCAGCAATAGATAATATTATAAAAAATGCGCTTGTTCATACGAAGGGCGGCAATTTTGTACGGATAGAATGGAAACAGTTTAATTCTGTTGTCAGAATTGCAGTTAAAGACGATGGGAGCGGCATTCATCCTGAGGATCTGCATCATATTTTTAAGCGATTTTACCGCAGCAGGTTTTCAAAGGATGTGCAGGGGCTTGGCCTTGGACTGCCGTTTGCAAAAGCAATAGTTGAAGCTCACGGCGGTACGATTAAAGTTGATAGTGAATTGGGGCCGGCACCGCCTTTGTTATAAATTTTTGACTTGCCTTCGCCGTTGGCGCCAATTAATCCGATATGTTCTCCCTTCAAAAGACGGAAGGAAACGTCATTGAAAATGGCACGGTTGCCAAAGCCGTGGGTTAAGTGTTCAACATTTAATATACTCATGTAAATACTCCTCTTATATTGGTAAAAATGTATATTCCGCCAACTTATTTCATGTCGGGCGTGCGCCCTATAGAAGCAATTGTGCAATATGCCCTTAGCGAGCAAGCTCTCACGGTCATATTGTACAATTGTTTCTGCATGGCTGAACTGTTACCTGCAGCTAAAAGAATGTCAAATGAGATATTGACAAAAGCTGGAAAGGCTACTATACTAAAATAGTAATCATTACTGATTTTATATAGGGAGAAAAATGCATGGATACTAATATTTTCAGAAAGCTTTCTTATGGCGTTTATGTCATAAGCACCTGGGACGATGGAAGGGCCACAGGCTGCACAGCAAACAGCGCTATGCAGATAACTTCATCGCCCGCGACCATTGCGGTCAGCATTAATCACGATAACTATACAAATGGATGTATAGAAAAGACCGGCAAATTTGCCATTTCGATTCTTTCAGAGGAATCGGAGCCTTCCATTATCGGAACCTTCGGCTTCCAGTCGGGAAAAGAGGTCAATAAGTTTGATGCCGTAAAGTATTCCGTAGAGGATTATATGCCGGTGATTTGTGATTCCTGTGGTTATATTGTATGTAATGTAATTGATAAGATGGAAACTTCAACACATACTGTATTTTTGGGAGAAGTGGTTGGAGGAGAAGTATTTTCGGATAAGGACGCCATGACTTATGCCTATTATCATAAGGTGGTTAAAGGCAAAAGTCCTAAAAATGCGCCAACCTATATCCCGGAAGAAGAGGAAGAAGTGACGGAGAAAAAAGCAGTCCGCAGGTTCAAGTGTCAGGTATGCGGCTATATTTACGAGGGTGACGAATTGCCGGAGGATTATAAATGTCCTGTATGCGGCATGGGTGCAGACAAATTTGAGGAAATAAAGTAAATATCAATTTCCCGGATAATGAAATAAAGCAGGATTATCATGTTTTATTCAAGCAAATTTTGGAAATACTGATAAGAGAGAGAATAAGGAGGAAGTAAAAATGGATTTAAAAGGTTCAAGAACAGAAGCAAATTTAATGGCAGCATTCTCAGGAGAATCAATGGCTACTAATAAGTATACTTATTTTGCATCTAAGGCAAAAAAGGACGGCTATCAGCAGATAGCGGCAATTTTTGAGGAAACTGCAGCAAATGAAAGAGAACATGCGAAAATGTGGTACAAGCTGCTGAGCGGCGGAATCGGTTCTACACTTGAAAACCTGGGACATGCAGCTGAAGGCGAAAACTATGAGTGGACTGACATGTATGAAAAGTTTGAAAAGGAAGCAAGAGAAGAAGGTTTTGACAATATTGCAGATTTGTTTGCTGGTGTGGCAGCCGTGGAAAAAGAACACGAGGAAAGATACAGAAAGCTGATTTCCAATATTGAGGGCGGTCTTGTATTTTCAAGAGAAGGGGATACAATCTGGCAGTGCAGAAACTGCGGTCATATCTGTGTTGGAAAACAGGCGCCTGAGGTTTGTCCCGTATGTGCGCATCCCCAGTCTTATTTCCAGATTAAGTCCGAGAATTACTAATCTTTCGTAGTTACTAACAGAAAAACGTGTTATAATAAGATGTCATCAGCCTTAAGGCTGGTGGCATCTTGTCATATAGAGAAAAAGGGAGGCGTAAAAATGGAAGAATCAATGAAGGATTATGAAAGAGAACTGGAAGCATCTTTCAGAACCATTAAGGAAGGAGATGTGATACAGGGAACGGTGATTGATGTGAATGAGGAAGAAGTAACTCTTGACCTTAAGTACTATACGCAGGGAATTATCAAGGCGCAGGATATGAGTGAAGATCCGGGCTTTTCTGTTTTAAATGATGTCAGAATCGGTGATGTGATAGAAGCTACAGTAGTGCGGATGGATGACGGGCAGGGGAATATTCTTTTATCCAAAAAGGAAGCCAATGCAGTGCTTGCATGGGATGTGCTTGCAGGATATCGGGAAGAAAAGAAGAATCTTGAGGTAAAGGTAAGCGAAATTGTGAATGCAGGGGCGATTGCCTATGTGGAAGGAATCAGAGGTTTTATTCCTGCTTCGCAGCTGGATATTACCTATGCAGAGGATTTGGAGCCTTATAAGGGAAGAAGATTGACTGTAAGAGTCATAACTGTGGACAGGGAAAAGGAAAAGCTTGTGCTTTCTGCAAAGGAAGTGTTAAAGGAGCAGGCAAAGGAAGAGCACGACCATAAGGTAGCAATGCTTGTCCCGGGTACGGTTTTGGAAGGCATAGTTGAGAGCCTGCAGCCTTACGGAGCTTTTGTGGATTTGAAGGACGGGCTGAGCGGTCTTGTGCATATTTCCCAGATTTGCCAGAAGAGAATCAGGAAGCCTTCTGAAGTTTTAAAGGTGGGAGATAAGGTAAAGGTAAAAGTGCTTAATACCAATGACGGAAAGATATCGTTAAGTATTAAGGCTGCAGAAGAGAACCAGAAAACGGATGAAACGGAAGAATTTGATGTAAAACAATTTTCCGCAGGTGAGAATGTGGGAACCAGCCTGGGCGACTTGTTTAAGAAACTGGGATTTTAGTGTAATGGTAATAGGGAAACAATCAATTTTTATCTGCTTTGACCGACCCGAAGGAGGGAATTACAAAATCTGTTCAGTATGCCCTGAAAGTATTTGGCATAGAGGAGCCGGATTTGGGAAAACTGGAAGCCTTTATGAAAGCGGAAGGAAGCTTGCGGTTGCTTCCAGCAAACCTCATTGCTTTGTGAAACAGATTCTTGAACGGTTTGATATTGAGAAATATTTTGATGTGATTGTGGGAAGCGAGCTGGACGGTACCAGGGGCGCAAAGGAAGAAGTAGTGGTGGAAGGACATTTTGAAGGGGAAAAATGGGTGACGGATTATGAGAGAAACGGGGATGAATCTAATTTTGCAGTTTATGTACAAACGGCGGCGTTGTACGAATCCGCCTGAATCCCCGGATGGGAGATATCAGACAGGCGTAGAGCCTGCAGCAGCTTCATAAAAGCGGAAATGAGGAAAGAGTGCAATGAACTTTTGGAAGACACTGACATACAGGTGGGATGAAACGGAATTGAAAAAATGGACTTCCTTCAGAAGAACAGTTTATATTTTATTTCCCCTTCTGGTTTATTTTGTTGCTCATGATGCCGCTGAAATTGTGCTGTGGGCGCTTGCGGAGGTCATTATCAGCAGCAGCGGCAAAAAAATATTTTCTTTTTTCAGTGAGAATGCTTATACGCTGCAAAGTCTGATAAATGCCTTTGCAGCCCTGATTGGTGCGGCGGCAGTTTTCCCGGCAGTAAGGAATGAGCTTTCAGCAAAAGAAAAAAAGGAAAATGAGTTTTCGGCAAAAGAAAAAAAGGAAAATGAGCTTTCAGCAGAAGAAAAAATGGGGAAGGAGCTTTCCCAGGGAAAGAAGAAAGGAAAGCCGGAGAAGAAAAACAGAAGCGGGAAGGCAGGAGTAAATGCGGATATGGTAACAGCATACGGCTTTCTTGCCGCTTTTGCATTCTGTATTTCCCTAAGTCTTAATATTTTCTTTTACCAGACAGGCTTTACCGGCAGTTCACAAAGCTATGATAAGGTATATGAATTGCAATATGGTGTACAGTTTGCAATCGGACTTCTTTTGTACGGAATTATTTCTCCTCTGGCAGAGGAAGCCATATTCCGGGGATTAATTTATAACAGGATGAAGAGGTGCTTTGGCTGCGGAATTGCACTGGTTTTTTCCGCAGTATTATTCGGAGCATATCATGGAAATCTGGTACAGGCGGTTTATGGAAGTATTTTAGGCCTTCTGATTGCTTATTTCTATGAATTGTTTCAGGACTTTACGGCTCCGGTACTGTTTCATGGAATTGCCAATATCAGTGTATATGTTGTTACCTATCGCGGCAATCTGGAATTGATAAGCAGGGGAATCGCGCTAATAACCGGAACAATTATGCTTGCAGCCTCGATTCTGCTGTTTTTCTATCTTAAAAAGAAGCTTTCGACAGAAGAAAAAACGCTTTGAATTGTGCTTAAAGCCGGAAATAAGACTGAAAATTTTAGAATAAGTCAGAATAATACAATGGATAAATTGAAATTGTCAAATTATCTGTCAATTATATAAATATTCGTTATTTACAAATGAGAAAAATTGTTGTATAGTGAACCTACAGGTCGCAAAGGAGCGAGTTTAAAGCTCTTTGCGACCTGTTTTGTTGCAGATAATATTTCTGTAATAAAAACAGCTTAACTGCGGGTAAAAAATTTACAGATATACACAAAGGGAAGGAGAAACAAGTATGTTTGATGCAAAATTAACGGTTCCGAGGGCGCCGCTTTACAGTCCTGAGTTTGAACATGACAACTGCGGCATCGGTGCCTGCGTAAACATTAAAGGCGTAAAGAGCCGGGAAACGGTGGAAAATGCCCTTAAGATTGTAGAGAATCTGGAGCATCGCGCCGGTAAGGATGCAGAAGGAAAGACAGGCGACGGCGTTGGGATTCTGACCCAGATTCCTCATAAATTCTTTAAGAAAGTAACGAAGGCTCTTGGCATTGCCATTGGAGATGACAGGGAATACGGTGTAGGTATGTTTTTCTTCCCACAGGATGAATTGCAGAAAAACCAGGCTAAGAAGATGTTTGAGATCATTGTGGAAAAGGAAGGACTTGCTTTCCTTGGCTGGAGAGAAGTTCCCACACATCCCGAGGTTTTGGGACATAAGGCTGTAGAGTGCATGCCTCATATTATGCAGGCATTTGTTAAAAAGCCGGCAGGCGTAGCCAAAGGCCTTGATTTCGACAGGATGCTTTATATTGTAAGGAGAGTATTTGAACAGTCATCGGATAATACTTATGTGGTTTCCTTATCCAGCAGAACTATTGTCTACAAGGGGATGTTTCTGGTAGGACAGCTGCGCACCTTTTTTGCGGATTTGCAGGATAAGGATTATGAGTCCGCAATTGCCATGGTACACTCCAGATTTTCAACCAATACGAATCCCAGCTGGGAAAGAGCCCATCCCAACCGTTTTATCGTGCATAATGGGGAAATCAATACCATTCAGGGCAATGCGGATAAGATGCTTGCCCGCGAAGAAAATATGGAGTCAGAACACCTTCACAGCGTGCTTCACAAGGTGCTTCCCGTGGTCAATACAGCAGGCTCTGACTCAGCAATGCTTGATAACACGCTGGAATTCCTGGTTATGAGCGGAATGGATCTGCCTCATGCAGTAATGATTACAATTCCCGAGCCATGGGCCAACAACAAAACCATGTCCCAGCATAAAAAGGATTTTTACCAGTATTATGCAACCATGATGGAGCCATGGGACGGCCCTGCATCCATTCTTTTCTGCGACGGTGATGTAATGGGAGCGGTGCTTGACCGTAACGGTCTACGTCCTTCCAGGTATATGATTACGGATAATGACCAGCTGATTCTTTCGTCAGAAGTCGGCGTGCTTGATATAGACCCTTCCAAAATCCTTGTAAAGGAACGTCTGCGTCCCGGCAAGATGCTGCTTGTGGATATGGTGAAGGGAAAGGTAATTGATGATGATGAATTGAAGGAAAGCTATGCATCCAGACAGCCTTATGGCGAATGGCTGGACAGAAACCTTGTGCATTTAAAGGATTTGAAGATTCCCAATGAAAGGGTACCTGAATTTACTTATGAAGAAAGGCAGCGTATGCAGAAGGCTTTCGGATATTCCTATGAAGAGCTTAAGACAAGCATTCTGCCTATGGCGAAAAACGGCGGAGAAGCGATTGCGGCAATGGGTGTGGATACCCCGATTCCTGTTTTGAGCAAGACCCATCATCCTCTGTTCCATTATTTTAAGCAGAAATTTGCCCAGGTAACTAACCCGCCTATTGACGCTATCCGTGAGGAGGTGGTAACTTCCACTACGGTATATATTGGCACAGATGGAAACATCCTGGAGGAAATTCCCCAGAACTGCAATGTGCTGCAGGTGCATAATCCGATTTTGACCAATACGGATTTAATGAAGATAAAAAGCATGAAAAAGGACGGCTTTAAAGTGGAGGTTATTCCCATCACTTATTATAAGAATACCAGCCTTGAGCGCGCCATTGACAGGTTGTTTGTGGAAGTGGACAGAGCTTACAGGGACGGCGTGAATATTATGATTCTTTCCGACAGGGGAGTGGATGAAAACCACGTGGCAATTCCTTCCCTGCTTGCAGTATCTGCGTTGAATAGACATCTTGTTGTTACTAAGAAGAAAACCAGCGCAGCCCTGATTCTGGAATCGGGAGAACCAAGAGAAGTCCACCATTTTGCAACATTGCTGGGTTACGGCGCCTGTGCCATCAATCCTTATCTGGCGCAGGAGTCCATTAAGGAACTGATTGACAATCATATGCTGGATAAAGATTATTATGCGGCAGTGGAGGATTATAATAACGCTATTTTGCATGGTATTGTAAAGATTGCATCTAAAATGGGAATCAGCACCATCCAGTCCTATGAAGGCTCTCAGATTTTTGAAGCAATCGGCATCGATAAGGATGTGATTAATAAATATTTCCCCCACACAGTATGCCGTGTGGGAGGCATTACAGTGAAGGATATTGAAAAGCAGGTGGATGCCCTTCATTCACAGGCTTTCGACCCGCTTGGCCTTGCCAATGATTTGACCCTTGACAGTCTTGGACATCATAAGATGAGAAGCGGCGCAGATGAGCATCTTTATAATCCCGCCACCATCCATCTTCTTCAGGAATCCACCAAACGCGGCGACTATCAGATGTTCAAGCAGTACACTGCGTTGGTAAATAATGAAGAGTCCATTAAGAACTTAAGGGGACTTATGGATTTCAATTTTCCGGAAAAAGGCGTTCCTATTGAAGAAGTGGAAAGCGTGGATTCCATTGTTACCAGGTTTAAGACAGGAGCTATGAGCTATGGTTCTATTTCCAAAGAAGCCCACGAAACACTGGCAATTGCCATGAACAGGCTTCACGGACGTTCTAACTCCGGTGAAGGCGGCGAGGACTTAGACAGACTTACCCCCGGAGCGGATGGCGTGAACAGGTGCTCAGCCATTAAACAGGTGGCGTCAGGCCGCTTTGGCGTTACCAGCAGATATCTGGTAAGCGCAAATGAAATTCAGATTAAAATGGCACAGGGGGCAAAGCCCGGTGAAGGCGGTCATCTTCCCGGAGGCAAGGTATATCCCTGGATAGCCAGGACAAGGCATTCAACACCGGGTGTAGGTCTTATTTCGCCTCCGCCTCATCACGATATCTATTCCATTGAGGATCTTGCGGAACTGATTTATGATTTAAAGAATGCCAATAAGGATGCGAGAATCAGTGTGAAGCTGGTTTCCGAGGCCGGAGTAGGTACGGTAGCGGCAGGCGTTGCCAAGGCGGGCGCACAGGTTATTCTTGTTTCCGGCTATGACGGAGGTACCGGAGCGGCGCCGAGAAATTCCATTCATAATGCAGGACTTCCCTGGGAACTGGGACTTGCGGAAACACATCAGACGCTGATTATGAACGGGCTGAGAAATAAAGTCCGCATTGAAACAGACGGTAAATTGATGAGCGGCCGCGATGTTGCAATCGCAGCTGTCCTGGGCGCGGAGGAATTTGGTTTTGCAACCGCTCCCCTTGTAACTATGGGATGCGTGATGATGAGGGTTTGTAATCTTGACACCTGTCCTGTGGGTGTAGCAACCCAGAATCCGGAGCTTCGCAAAAACTTTAAGGGAAAACCGGAATATGTCATGAATTTCATGCGCTTTATTGCGGAGGAACTCCGTGAATATATGGCAAAGCTGGGTGTGCGTACTGTAGACGAACTGGTTGGACATACCGAATTCTTAAAGGTAAAGGAGAATCTTACCCCGGGCCAGAAGCAGATAGATTTAAGCCTTATTCTTCAGAACCCTTATGTGGGAGGAAAGGAAAAGGTTATCTTTGACCCTAAGAAGGTGTATGATTTTAAGCTGGAAAATACGATTGATGAAAAAGTGCTGTTAAAGCAGCTGAACAAAGCAATTGACAGCGGCACAAGGCGCAGTATTGAAGTGGATGTGAAGAATACGGACAGAGCTTTCGGTACAATTCTGGGTTCTGAGATAACAAAACGTCTGGGCGATAATCTGGATGAAGATACTTACCGTGTTCTTTGCAACGGTGCAGGAGGACAGAGCTTCGGCGCTTTTATCCCGAAGGGACTTACCCTTGAGCTTGTAGGCGATTCCAATGACTACTTCGGAAAGGGACTTTCCGGCGGCAAACTGGTAGTTTATCCTCCTAAGGGAAGCCGTTTCAAAGCAGATGAGAATATTATTATCGGTAACGTGGCACTGTATGGCGCTACCAGCGGTAAAGCCTTTATTAACGGTGTGGCAGGCGAGAGGTTCTGCGTGCGTAATTCCGGCGCCATTGCTGTTGTGGAAGGCGTGGGCGACCATGGCTGCGAATATATGACAGGCGGCAGGGTGGTGGTCCTTGGAAGAACCGGCAAGAACTTTGCAGCAGGTATGAGCGGCGGCATTGCCTATGTATTGGATGAGGACAATGATTTATATATCCGCCTGAATAAGGAAATGGTATCCTCTTATGAGGTTACTTCCAAATATGATGTTATTGAATTAAAGGAAATGATTAAGGAGCATGTGGCTTTGACCAATTCCGAAAAAGGAAAAATGATTTTAGATAATTTCAAGGATTATCTGCCTAAGTTTAAGAAGATCATTCCTCATGATTATGAGAAGATGCTTGCTACTATCGTACAGATGGAAGAAAAGGGCTTAAGCGCAGAGCAGGCACAGATTGAAGCGTTTTACGCAATTCAGGCAGCAAGGTAGGAGGTGCAGTAATGGGAAAACCAACAGGATTTATGGATTATAAAAGAGAAGTATCAAAGGACGTAAAGCCTAAGGAGAGAATTAAAAATTTTAACGAATTTCACGAGCATCTTCCCATGGAAAAGCAGCAGCTTCAGGGCGCGCGCTGCATGGAGTGCGGAGTTCCTTTTTGCCAGTCAGGGATGAATATCTGCGGCATGACAAGCGGATGCCCTCTGCATAATCTGGTGCCGGAGTGGAATGACCTTGTATATACGGGAAACTGGCAGCAGGCATATAACAGACTGAAAAAAACCAACAGCTTTCCGGAATTTACGTCAAGAGTATGTCCTGCCCTTTGTGAAGCGGCATGTACCTGTAATTTAATCGGTGAACCGGTAGCTACAAAGGAAAATGAGTATGCGATTATTGAAAACGCATATGAAAAGGGTTATGCAGACCCTAAGCCGCCCAAGGTTCGTACAGGCAAGAAAGTAGCGGTTGTGGGAAGCGGACCGTCAGGTCTTGCAGTGGCGGATCAGCTTAATAAGAGAGGCCACAGCGTAACAGTGTTTGAACGTTCCGACAGAGTGGGCGGGCTTTTAATGTACGGCATTCCCAACATGAAGCTGGAGAAGCACATTGTTGACCGTAAAATTAAGGTTATGGAAGCGGAAGGCGTTACCTTTGTAACAAATACGGATATTGGAAAAGATATGAAAGCCGATAAGCTTCTGAAGGAATTTGACAGGGTAGTGCTTGCCTGCGGATCCTCCAATCCCCGTGATATCAATGCACCCGGCAGGGATGCCAAAGGAATTTATTTTGCGGTGGATTTCTTAAAGGCAAATACCAAGAGCCTTCTGGATTCCAACTTTGAGGATAAGCAGTATGTGGATACGAAGGATAAAAATGTGGTGATTATCGGCGGCGGCGATACCGGAAATGACTGTGTAGGAACCAGTATCCGCCACGGTTGTAAGTCGGTAACCCAGATTGAGATGATGCCTAAGGCTCCCGATAAACGCGCGGAGAATAACCCATGGCCTGAATGGCCCAAAATCTGCAAAACAGATTACGGTCAGGAGGAAGCCATTGCAGTATTCGGTCATGACCCCAGAATTTATGAATCCACGGTGAAGGAATTTGTAAAGGATAAAAACGGAAACCTGAAAGCTGTTAAGATAGTAAAACTATCATGGGAAAAAGATGCGGAAACCGGACGAATGAATATGAAGGAGGTGCCCGGCTCCGAGCAGACACTTCCCACAGAAATTGTGCTGATAGCGGCAGGTTTTTTAGGCAGCCAGAAATATGTAACCGATGCCTTTAAAGTAGAGGTAAATGAAAGAACAAACGTAAAGACTGCTCCCGGAAAATACGAAACCAGCGTTAAAAATGTATTTACCGCAGGAGATATGCACAGAGGACAGTCCCTGGTAGTGTGGGCAATTCGTGAAGGCCGCGAAGCTGCAAGGGCGGTGGATGAAAGCCTGATGGGATATACAAATCTGATAATACAATAAACCCGGGAAATGGTGGAGAGCAAGCTTTGTGAACTTACCGTTATCATGAATAAGGAAGCCTACTGACTGCAGGCTTCCTTAATTACTGCGATAATCTTATTTCTTGTTAATTCTGCTATCTCCCTGGAGTTCATGTCCTTATATTCATCAAAATAAATCGGATTCAGGAAATGTACCTGAGTTTTTACCGGTTTTAAGGAATTAATCCCAAATGGCTTATAGGAATCAACAAGTGCTACCGGAATAATGGGGCTTTTTGATTTCATCGCACATTTAAATGCACCGGGCAGAAAATCATGTACTTCATTTCTGTTGTGGTCGTAACCACCTTCGGGAAAAATAATATATCTTCGTCCGGATTTTACCTCAGCGGCGACCTCTAAAATAGTCCTGAGCTGTTTTTTCATATCAGATTTGTCCAGCCTGCTGCCCTTGAGAAGCGTGACAAACTGTGAAGTGATTATTTGATGGGAACGTTTATCGTCAATCATTACAGTACATGGTTTGGAATGCCCTGAAATAATTCCCAGGGCGTCATATTTTCCCTGGTGGTTGGCATACATTACATAGCCGCCTTCTTCAGGAAGGTTTTCTGAGCCATATATATCCGTATGAATGAAGCCGTTATGCCGCATAATCTCAACAGCGCGCCTGGCTATTTCATAGCGTTCCTTTTCAGTATATTGATTACCATGTTTTTCAATATATATGGCTTTCCCTAAATAGAATAATACAAAAGGTAATGAAATAATAATTACAAAGACTAATCTTAACACAAAACCAACCTCACATTTCTAACGTAAAAAATATAACACATTCATCGGCTGTTTTCAAATTATAATGTATAATTATTGTTACTTTTGATTGAATAATTATTTTTTTTTACGGTTTTATTGGCGTTTTGACTCTGTGAAGAGGAAAGAAATTGTGATAATATGATATGGAATAGTTTGAATCTGAACAGAAAATCTTCAGAAGGAGCAAGAATGGGGAAAAGTTTTAAGGATAACAGGAGTTTTAGCGAATATTTGAGAAGTTTAGATAAAAGTACCGTCTTGCTGATTATTCTTTTTAGCGTTCTTTTCTTTTTGCTATTATGGATTTCTATCAGGCAGGAAGCGGAAGATATCCGGTTCGATACGGAAAAGGCACAGCTTTTAAAAGGAGAATTTACCGTCACTGTAAATGATGTGCAGATTATTTCAGAACTTCCGGCGGAAATTGAAGCCGGTGCAGGGGACCGCATTTTCATTACTAAAATGCTTAACAGTGAGGATGTAACAGGAGATTCTCTTATTTTTTATGGGAAGCAGTCCTGGATAAGGGTTTTTCTGGATGGCGAACTGCAGATAGAAACTGACAGGGAGCAGAATCTTCCTTTTACCATGACGCCGTGTTCCTGCTGGTATTTTTTCAGGCTGCCGGAGGATTACGAGGGAAAGACACTGCAGATTGAAATACTGCCCGTATTTGATGATTATGCAAAAGAACTGCCCGGAATTTATTCAGGGACAAAGACTTCTCTCGTTTATATGGTGTTGAAGCAGGGCGCATTTTCTATGTTGACCAGTATACCGACACTGATATTGGGAGCCGGGATTCTGTTTCTGGGGATGTGGATGAAAAATAAAATGATAGCAAGAAGACTGGTGCGGCTCGGTTTATTTACCATCGTGACCAGCGGCTGGAGCCTTATGGAATCAAGGATTACCCAGCTTTTCTACGGTAATATTGTAATAGCTTCCTGTCTTTTATTTTCCTGTTTTTACTTAATACCGGTTTTGGCCGTTTCTTTTCTTTTGACATTTCATTCAATCGGAAGGAAGAAATACATGCATGTACTGCTCTGGATATCAGCGGCTGCTTTTCTTCTTGTGCAGCTCTTGCAGGTATTGGGCATTGCCTATTATAGAGAGATGGTTTTTGTGGTGCATATTCTGATAATGCTGATTATTGCAGGTGTGCTGAAGTGTCGTTATGATTTGCGAAAATCAGATAATCAAAAAGAGGATGACTATATTTATAAAGCGATTATCCTGTTTGGGATTTTCTGCGGAATTGATATTATATGTTATTATGCCAAGCTAGTGGAAATAGTGGGAAAGTTCAGTAAAATGGGACTTTTGGCATTCTGTTTGTATTTAGGGTATTCAGCCGTTAGGCAGATTGGTGAACTGGAGGTACAGGAAACCCGGCATCGGCTTTACCGGGAACTGGCATTTACAGACATTATGACAGGGCTGGGAAATCGGACAGCTTTTGAAAAGAAGATGGAGGAATTGCGGGAAAAGCCGGGAAGGCAGGATGTGATTATTTTTATGGCGGATATGAATAATCTGAAATACATCAATGATAATTTCGGACATGCAAAAGGAGATGAAGTCATTATTAAAATCGGATATCTGCTGCAGCGGTGCTTTGATGAAAAATGTAATTGTTACCGTATCGGCGGAGATGAGTTTTGTGTAATCGGTACAGAAATACCGGAAACGGATTTTGCAAGCGCCGGCATTAAGTTCAGGCAGTTTATAGAGCAGGAAAATAATACTGTGGGTTTTCCTTTTTCAGTAGCATGCGGCTGTTATCCAGTTGATGAAAAGGGAATTGATGAATGCTTTAAAAAGGCGGATGCATTAATGTATCTGGAAAAAGCGGAATACAAAAAAACCATGAAAAATAATTAAGGTTTATTGAAAAAACAGAACTGGAGGATGGCAGCATAGCCAATGTGGAAGTACAGAAAATAGGATACCTGTTTCCTGGACAGAGAAGTGCATGTTATTCGGCTGACTTGCTGCTTCGGCAGTATAAGAGAGTGCGCAGTGAAAGGAAAAAGAAGTTCAGTTACCGTGATATTAAAGCAGTTTATACGATTGTCCTGTTTGAGAAAAGCCCGAAAATTTTTTATGAGTTTCCTCATTCTTATTATCATTGTTTTGAACAAAAATCTGATACGGGATTACAAAGCGTGGCTGTACGGTCACGCTCTTTTTGCGGATAATTTAATACAATATCAATTCCGGGTTCATCATAAGCTGATGAAGAGGATTGTTTTTTGTATAAAGCGTAATCGTATTTTTATAATCATGGAAGCATTTTGCCTGTCAGGGCAGATACCTATGGTTATTTTTTTAGTAAAAAAGAAATTAACAGCATGAACATAATTGAAACAGAGAATTTAACAAAAACCTATAAGCGGTACAAAAAGGAGGAGGGAATATTCGGCAGTATTAAGGGGCTGTGGAAAAGAGAATACGAAGAAAAAAACGCAGTCGATTCCGTCAGTCTTAAAATTAAAGAAGGAGAGTCTATAGGATTAATAGGGCCGAATGGAGCAGCTGGAGAAAGCCTGTCTTGACTTGTGCATGAAGCTTCCGGAAATTGCGTTTTATGGGATATATAAGTTCATTTTCTATTGTGTTCTGCCCTACGGAATTATGGCAACCCTGCCGGTGCAGAGTATGATAGATGAAATGTCACCGGGACTGGGAATTTTCGGAATACTGACGGTAAGTATTTTTACAGGACTAACTGCCGTTTTATGGAAAAATGGAATCAGACATTATAACAGCGCCGGCTCATAAGTAAAAGCCTGTGCGGCCATTTCATTTATAAGCCGCAGGAGGCAGCAAGTGTTTCTGCATGGCCTCTGTTGCTGACAAACAAATGTTCTGAAAACTATTGCCTTTTGACAGAGGCTGTGTTATTATTTATACAAACAAACGTTCTGAACAGAATTTTCAGAAAGTAAGGAATTGAAATGGAACAGATGACACTTTTTTCGGAAGAAATAAATAGAAATGCGCCTCTTGCAAGTCGCCTGCGGCCGGAAGACCTGGATGACTATATTGGTCAAGAACATCTGACGGGAGAAGGAAAGGTACTCAGACAGATGCTGGATAAGGATATGATTTCCTCCATGATATTCTGGGGACCGCCCGGTGTGGGGAAAACTACTTTGGCCCGTATCATTGCCCATAGGACAAAATCTTCTTTTATTGATTTCAGCGCGGTTACCAGCGGTATTAAGGAAATCCGGGATGTGATGAAGCAGGCGGAAGACGGCAGAATGATGGGACTTAAAACGATTGTATTTGTGGATGAAATTCATCGTTTTAATAAAGCGCAGCAGGATGCGTTTCTTCCTTATGTGGAAAAGGGAAGCATTATTCTGATAGGAGCAACTACGGAGAATCCTTCCTTTGAAATTAATTCCGCACTTTTATCCAGATGTAAGGTATTTGTGCTGCAGGCGCTTACCGTGCAGAATATGGAAACACTTCTTTACCGTGCATTGAAGGATAGCAGGGGATTTGGCAATCAGATTATACATATAGAAGAAAAATTGATTCATGCCATTGCGGTATTTGCCAACGGGGATGCCAGAACGGCTCTTAACACTCTGGATATGGCGGTATTGAACGGAAGAATAGAGGAAGACGGTTCCATTACGGTACAGGAGGAAATCCTGGAGCAATGTACCGGTAAAAAAATGCTTCTTTATGACAGAAACGGAGAAGAGCATTACAATCTGATATCGGCACTGCATAAGTCAATGAGAAACAGCGACCCGGATGCAGCTATTTACTGGCTGGCAAGGATGCTGGAAGCAGGAGAGGATCCTCTTTATATTGCAAGGCGTTTAATCCGGTTTGCCAGTGAGGATGTTGGATTGGCGGATTCCCAGGCGCTTCAGGTTGCAGTGGCGGCTTATCAGGCTTGTCATTTTAACGGGATGCCGGAGTGTGATGTAAACCTGGCACATGCAGTGGTATATCTTTCCATGGCTCCTAAGTCAAACGCTCTTTATACGGGGTATGGAAAAGCCAGAGAGGATGCAGAAAGAATGTTGACTGAACCGGTACCGCTTCAAATCAGAAATGGCGTCACCAGGCTAATGCAGGAACTGCATTACGGAGAGGGCTATCAATATGCCCATGATACGGAAGAAAAGCTGACCCGGATGACCTGTCTTCCGGAATCCTTACAGGGACGAAGGTATTATGAACCGGCTGGAGAAGGAAACGAGGAAGAAATTAAGGTCAGACTGGATGAAATTATTAAGTTCAGAAATGGTGAAAGATAAGGGGTAAAAATGAATTCTGATGATAAAAAGCAGCAATGTAATTTAATACCCGGAAGCCGCAGGGAAACAGCTCCGGTTTACAGTCATGGTGTTGTACCGGTTACCATGGAAACGGACAGAAAAATGACTCTTATGGAAAAGCTGGAAATTTTATCAGATGCCGCTAAATATGATGTTTCCTGTTCCTCCAGCGGAGTGGGACGAAAAGGGGACGGAACAGGAATCGGAAATACTTCCGCAGCCGGTATCTGCCATAGCTTTGGCGCCGATGGAAGATGTATTTCGCTTTTAAAGATTTTGTTTACCAATGAATGTATTTATGACTGTAAATATTGCATTAACAGGAAATCAAATGATGTTCCAAGGGTATCCTTTACCCCGGATGAGGTGTGTGAGCTTACCATTCAATTCTACAGACGTAATTATATTGAAGGTCTGTTTTTGAGTTCGGGTATTATTAACAGTCCTACCTGTACTATGGAACTGATTTATGAGGCGGTTTATAAGCTGAGGACACAATACCGGTTTCAGGGATATATCCATGTGAAGGCCATTCCCGGCGCAGATCCTGTGATTATTCAGCGCCTGGGGATGCTGGCGGACAGGATGAGTGTAAATCTGGAACTGCCTACGGCAGAAGGGCTTCAGAAGCTGGCGCCTAATAAGCATCGTAAAAATATATTGACTCCCATGAAACAGATTCAGATGGGAATTACTCAGAATAAAGAGGAAATAGTGGTTTATAAGCATGCAGCTTCTTTTGTCCCGGCTGGTCAATCAACGCAGATGATTGTGGGAGCCACGCCGGAAAGCGATTATCAGATTATGATGGTGGCGGAGAATTTATATAAAAAATTTGACTTAAAAAGGGTTTATTATTCAGCCTTTGTCAATGTGAATGAGGATAAGGAACTGCCTGCCCTGCCGGGAGGACCGCCGCTGCTTCGGGAACACAGATTATATCAGGCGGACTGGCTGCTGCGGTTTTATGGCTTTGAAGCGGATGAGCTTCTTAGTGAACAAAAACCTAACTTTAATATTCTGTTAGACCCCAAAGCTGATTGGGCGTTGCGGCATCTTGAATTGTTTCCTGTAGAGATTAACAGGGCCGATTATCAGACCATATTAAGAGTGCCCGGCATTGGGGTAAAGAGCGCACAGAGAATTGTCCGTGCAAGGAGAAACGGCAATTTGGACTTTGAGGATTTGAAGAAAATCGGCGTCACCTTAAAGAGGGCATTGTATTTTATAACCTGCAGCGGCAGAATGATGTATCCTACCAAGATAGAAGAAGATTACATTACCAGAAATCTGATATCCAATAAAGAGAAGCTTCCCTTTGACAGGGATGGTATGACTTATAAGCAGCTGTCTTTGTTTGATGATGAGATGCTGGGCAGTTGGAAGCAGGCAGTCGGTGGATAATATAATATTGATACCTGTATATAATGATAGCATCAGAGAGAGGGGTTGACATTGGAGGAATATTATTTAATATGTGAAGATTCGCTGGAGGGGGTTTTTACGGGAATATATAATGCCTATTTGATGAAAATGCCTCATGAGCAGCTGCATATATGTATAGGTGAAGAAGATAATCTGCGTTTGTTTGCGGTTTATGAAGACTGTCCTGTTGATGAGAAGAAGGCGGCAAGTGTGGCAGGAACCATTATCAGGGAATTCGGAACGGAAACATATCTTGCCATTTGCAGGGCGCTGGCATCACCACAGAAGGATAAAGGAGAAGCCGTTTATAAGGCAGTGGCAGCAGGTTTCCATATGAAAGACAGAAAGGCGCTTATGGGGAACCTGGCGAATCCGTATGTGCACAGAGTATTTGAACTTGCCCGGTTCACGGCAAACGAGTCGCATTTCCATGTGGAATTTTTAAGATTCAGGGAACTGGAAAGCGGAATCCTTTATGCGCCCATTGGACCGAAAAACAATATTATTACCTTTATTATGCCCCATTTTGCAGACAGGCTGCCTTTGGAAAATTTCGTAATCCATGATGATGTGCGGGAGATTTTTGCAGTACACCCCAAAGGAAAAGAATGGTTTTTGACTTCTCAGACAGAAGGAATGGAAATACAAAATAGCAGCTTTTCAAAGGGAGAAGAGGAGTATAGTGAACTGTTTTGCCATTTCTTTCATACCATAGCAATAAAGGAACGTAATAATTATGGACTTCAAAGAGGGATGCTGCCCCTAAGATACAGGAAATACATGACAGAATTTTCAAAATAATTAATTGTAATGTATGAATCTGTAAATTTTGGTAATAATATACAAAGAAACAGATAAAAACTGAACACTGTTTTCAATAAAATAAAAAAAATCAGGTTGTATTATTATCAAAACGCTTAGGAAAATAGTCCTGTAAATGTTTTTTTCGTCAATATGATAAAAGAAATATTTTGAAGAATAGATTTATGGATGATTCTGGAAGATTGTATTTGAAAAAAAACTTTACAAATGTAAAAATGGGTGGTAATCTTTCCTAAAAGTACAAGAAAACGTTTTTCATATGACCTGTAATGGTAAAGGAGAAAGGTGATATTATGATGACACGTAAAATCAAATTGAGGCTGGATGAGGTAAATGAGTTTGTTGCAGCAGCTGCCAAATGCGACTTTGATATTGATATTTCTTATAATAGCTTTGTGGTAGATGCTAAATCTATTGTAGGAGTGCTTGGTCTGGATTTTAATCAGATTCTGACAGTTTCTTGTAACGGATATGATGATGAATTTGAAAAATATTTAAGCCGTTTTTCTCTGGTCGGCTGACAGGATGAATTTATAGAAGTAATGTAATGAAGTAAGCGGAAAGATTGACTCCCTAAAAAAGATAGCGTACTATCTTTTTAGGGAGTTTTTGCTTTAGAGGCAGATATAGTCAACGACATAACAGATTTCTGCCTCCGGCTCTTGCATAAGCCATATGCGAAAGCTTTTGCAAGACCGAAAACGAAATTTTTAATGTTGCTGACTATAGAAAAAGAGTTCCCTGAAAGGTGTAGAATTGTGGAAATTCAAGTTTCTGTAAGAAATCTGGTGGAGTTTATTCTCCGCAGTGGAAATATTGATAACAGAAGAACCAAGTCGACTGACAATGCCATGCAGGAAGGCGGCAGGATTCACCGTATGATTCAAAGAAAAATGGGTGCCGATTATCATGCGGAGGTTTTTCTGCGTCATCAGGTGGAAACGGGAAATTATATAATCAGAATAGAAGGCAGGGCGGATGGAATTATCATACAAAAAGCGGGTGATACAGTACAGGTTCCGGAGCTGACGGAAACGGAGTTATCCCCTGCTTATAAGGATTGTGTGACGGTAACGATTGATGAAATCAAAGGCACTTACCGGGAGATTCACAGAATAAAGGAAGCAGTTCCGATACATCTTGCACAGGCCAAATGCTACGCATATATATATGGAGTGCAGAATGATTTAAGGAGCATCAGGGTCAGGATGACCTATTGCAATATTGATACGGAAGAAATTAAATATTTTCATTTTGAGTATGATATGGACGAATTATCTTTATGGTTTGAGGATATCATGAGGAGTTATCAAAAATGGGCGGACTTTCAGTTTGAATGGCAAAATAAACGCCAGCAGTCCATTAAAGAAATGAAATTTCCTTTTGAATACAGAGAAGGGCAAAAGGATCTTATTACTTATGTGTATCAGACAATTTATCATAAAAGAAAACTGTTTATTGAGGCGCCTACGGGAGTGGGGAAGACTATTTCCACATTATTTCCGGCGGTAAAAGCCATGGGTGAAGGTATGGGGCAGAAGATTTTTTATCTGACAGCTAAGACCATTACCAGAACAGTGGCAGAAAATGCCCTGGAAATCATGCGTGAAGGCGGTCTTAAGTTTAAGTCTGTTATTTTGACTGCCAAGGACAAAATTTGTTTTATGGAAGAAACGGAATGCAATCCTGATTACTGCCCTTATGCAAAAGGGCATTTTGACAGAATTAATGATGCCATTTATGATTTATTGATTCATGCAGATAACTTTACCAGAGAAACCATAGAAGAATATGCTTTAAAGCATCAGGTCTGCCCGTTTGAGATGTGCCTTGATATGAGCTTGTTTGCAGATGCGGTTATCTGTGATTATAATTATCTGTTTGATCCGCATGTATATTTAAAGCGCTTTTTTACGGAAGGCATAAGAGAGGATTATACATTCCTGATTGATGAGGCTCATAATCTGGTAGAGCGCGGCAGGGAAATGTATAGTGCGGTACTGAAGAAGGAAGATTTTCTTTCAATTAAAAAGATTGTGAAGGATTATGATGGGAAAATGTACCGCCAGCTGGAGAAATGCAACAGGGAGCTTTTGGAATTAAAAAGAGGATGTGAGAATTATGTAATTGAAAATGAAACATCCATTGAACCTTTTGTAAGAGCATTAATCAGACTTTCAACTACTATAGATGATTATCTGGAGGAGCATGAAGAAAGTCTGATTAAAAATGACATTCTGGATTTTTACTTTGAGGTTTCTCATTTCCTTTTCATTCATGAAAATCTGGATAAAAACTATGTGATTTATTCCCAAATGGAATCGGATGGAGGATTTACAGTTAAACTGTTTTGTGTGAATCCTGCAAGAAATTTAAGGGAATGTATGATGCGGGGAAGAAGTACGATTTTATTTTCAGCCACCCTCCTGCCCATTCAGTATTATAAAAGGCTTCTCGGTGCAGAGGAAGGCGACTATGAGGTTTATGCAAAATCCGTCTTTCAGCCTGAAAGAAAAGGATTGTTTGTGGCAGCGGATGTAACGAGCAAATATAGCAGACGTTCTGATATGGAATATTATAATATAGCTTCCTATATTCATAAAATTGTCAGCTGCCGGAATGGAAATTATCTGGTTTTTTTACCGTCTTACACTTTTCTGCAGAATGTCTATGAGGCTTTTTCAACATATTTTCTTGATGAAAATAAGACGGAGTGCCTTTTGCAGGAGGAGTATATGAATGAACAGAGTCGGGAGGCCTTTCTGTCAAGATTCCGGGAACCGGGTGATGACAATGGGGAGAATGCATTGACAGAAGAATTGAAGCTTTCTGAAATTATCCGCATGGAAATTGAAGAAGAGGAAGAAGAAGGAAAAAGCCTTCTGGGCTTTTGTGTCCTGGGCGGAATTTTCAGTGAAGGGATAGACCTTAAAAAGGACAGTTTGATTGGAGCCATTATTGTGGGAACCGGTCTGCCTCTGGTGTGTAATGAGCGTGAGATATTGAAGCATTACTTTGAAGAGCAGGGGGAGAACGGATTCGACTATGCCTATAAATATCCGGGTATGAATAAGGTGCTGCAGGCGGCAGGAAGAGTGATTCGGACGGTGGATGATGTGGGAATTGTTGCCCTTCTTGATGAACGATTTTTATCTCCTTCTTATTTGCGGTTGTTTCCCAGAGAATGGGAGGATTTTGAAAGAGTATCCCTGGAAAAGATTGAAAGAAAGGTTGAAGCCTTCTGGCAGGAATGGTTCTAAAATAAGAATGAAAGATTTTCAAAAAAATGACGCCATTTTTATCAAAAAAGTTATTTGAGTCATTTAAAATGACATTTGTGTCATTGTGGATAACTCTGTGGAAATTGGGGATTTCTTTTTGATTTACGATTTTTAAATTAAAAATTTTGATTGTTTTTCAGTTTAAAACTGCAAGTACAAAAATTCAAAATCAGAAAAAGTACTAATTTGGTCAATGAATGCTCTGTTAAAATTGACTGATTGGATTAAAATATGGTAAACTGAAGCATGCAGAGAGAAATTAGGAGGAAACATAATATGTGGGCATATGAAAGTGTTTTTTATCAGATTTATCCGTTGGGATTCTGCGGGGCTCCCTTTGAAAATGACGGAGTTTTGACAAGCAGGATTAAAAAGGTGGAGGAATGGATTCCTCATATGAAGAGGCTGGGAATCAATGCAGTATACTTTTCACCTGTTTTTGAATCTGATACTCATGGATATAATACAAGAGATTATAAAAAGATTGATGTGCGGCTGGGAACAAATGAAGATTTTAAAGAGGTTTGCAAAAAGCTTCATGAAAACGGAATCAGAGTTGTGCTGGACGGCGTTTTCAATCACGTGGGACGGGGCTTTTACCAGTTTCAGGATGTGTTGAAGAACAGGGAGAATTCACGTTATTTAAACTGGTTTCATATAAATCTATCCGGCAATTCCAACTATAATGACGGTCTTTGGTATGAAGGCTGGGAAGGCAATTATGATTTGGTAAAGCTGAATCTTCAAAACGGTGAGGTTGTAGAGCATATTCTGGATGCGGTAAAATACTGGGTGGACGAGTTTGATATTGACGGATTGCGGCTGGATGTAGCTTATTGCCTGGATGAGAATTTTGTCAGGCGTTTGAGAAGCTTTACAGAAGGACTTAAGAATGAATTCTATCTTTTAGGGGAAATGCTGCATGGAGATTATAACAGGATGGTGAACGACGGAATGCTGCACTCCGCTACCAACTATGAATGTTATAAGGGGCTGTATTCCAGTTTTAACAGTATGAACATGTTTGAAATAAACCATTCACTGCTCCGGCAGTTTGGACCGGAAAACTGGACGCTTTATAAAGGTAAACACATGTTTACCTTTGTGGACAACCATGATGTTACCAGAGTGGCGAGCATTCTTTCCAATGAGAAGCATCTTCCTTTAATATATGCGTTGGCCTTCGGTATGCCGGGAATTCCATGCATATATTATGGAAGCGAATGGGGAGCAAAAGCGAATAAGAGCGAAGGGGATCCGGCTCTGAGAGCCTCCTTTGAAGAGCCTGTTTATAATGAACTGTCAGAGTGGATCAGCAAACTTGCAGAGGCTAAGAAAAATTCAAGGGCTTTAAATTATGGTGATTTCCGCTCTGTGGTTCTTACAAATAAGCAGTGTATTTTTGAAAGAAAAACAGATGGTGAACGAGTTCTTGTGGCCATTAATGCAGATGCGGAACCATATACAGCACATTTTGATGCAGGCTGCGGTACGGCTGTGGATTTGATTACCGGAGAAATGCATGACTTCGGCGGCGGAAGTATGCTTCCTCCTTACAGCGCTTATTTCTGGAAGATGGAGAAATAAAGATAATGGCAGAAGACTGTTTAAAGGAATTGTCCGAAAAAATTGAGGCCGTTGTAAAGGAAGCGGGAAAGATTCTTACAGGGGCTGTTCACGTTGAAGAAACGGTGGAAGAAAAAAGCGGAAGAGCCAATTTTGTGACGGCCTATGACAAAAAAGTGCAGGAGTTTCTGTTTAAGGAACTGGCCCTTGTGCTTCCGGAAGCCATATTTATAGGAGAAGAAGAGGAAGAACATGCGGCCTTGCCGGAGGGTTATACTTTTATTATTGATCCGATTGACGGCACCACCAATTTTATGAAGGGTTATTGTGTAAGCTGCATTTCCGTCGGTCTTTTAAAGTCGGGCAAGCCTGTGATTGGAATTGTATATAATCCATATTTGGACGAATTGTTTTGTGGACTGCGGGGAAAGGGAGCCCGGTGCAACGGAAAGCCGATTCATGTTTCTGAACATGAATTGGGCGAAGGTCTGGTGCTTTTTGGGACGGCGCCTTATAATGAAGAACTGGCAGAACGTTCCTTTAAATATGCTTATGAGCTCTTTACAAGAAGTCTTGATGTACGGCGGAGCGGTTCTGCGGCCATTGATTTATGCAATATTGCCTGCGGAAGGGCAGAGCTTTATTTTGAACTGCTGCTCAGTCCCTGGGATTATGCGGCCGGTTCCTTAATTCTGACGGAAGCGGGCGGCAGAATTCTTAATATAGAAGGAAAAGAACTTACTTTTGATGAAAAGAACGGTGTTGTAGCCGGAAATGAAAAGACCATAAGTATGTGGCATGAGATACAGAAGTTAATATAAGAACATTGGAAAAGAAGCTGTCTTTGTCTATGATAAGAGAGAACGAAGGGAAAAAATACATTTAAAAGTAAAGTATGCTTGACATTTAATGTAAAGTGAACTATACTTTTAAATGTAAAGCATGCTATACTAATTGAAAGGATGGTTTTTATGAAAACCAAAATAACTGAATACAGGAAGGAAAGAAAGGTTACGCAGGAAGAACTTGCCGATGCGGTAAATGTTACAAGGCAGACTATCATTTCCCTCGAAAGCGGGAAATACAAAGCTTCTCTTGTGCTTGCCCATAAGATAGCCCAGTTTTTCGGAGTAACCATAGAAGAAATGTTCTTATTTGACAGGGAGGATGAAAACTTATGAAGATAAAAGGAATTTTTTGCGGAACTACGGCTGCCACCAATGAAGAATACAAAAAAATAGTAAAAGGCAGAAATAAATACATGGCAGCCCTGATAGCTGTGGGAATTGTAATTGCAGCCGCATCATTTATTGCCTGGGCAAAAGGTATTGCCGTTTTGCCGGAATATATGCTGGGGGTTTATGCAGGAGTCGGAACGGGTCTGGCATTAGTCGGGTTAATTTTGCTGGTGAGGAATTTGATGCTGTTAAGGGACGAGAAGAAATTGAAGGAAAGCCGCCTTGAAAATTCTGATGAAAGGCTTGCGGAAATCAGCAATCATGCTTTGAAATCAGCGCTGGGCGTTATGATGCTTGCAATTCTGGCCGTCGGCATGATAGGTGGAATTTTCTATCCCGTTTTAGTAAAAATGCTGTTGTTCATTCTGCTGTGCTTTATGTTAAGCTATATAACAGCATTCAGAATATATGAAAGGAAGATGTAGTGATTCATAGTAAACGACATAACAAATTGCTCTTGCCGATTTTGGCAAATGCCGTATATGAGAGCTTTTGCAGAGTCGAAAAGGCAAAAAATAAATAATGAAAGAGTGAAGAAAAAAACCGTTATAAAACGTTAGGTATTTTATAACGGTTTTTTTGTTGATAAATTTAGTATAAATATATTGACAGAATAATATTATATGACATATAGTATTTATATCAGAATAAATATTATATGATGTATAATATTATAAAATATACTCTGTTTACAGGGCTATTACACGAAAGGAGAAAAAGTAATGGTTTTTAATACAGGAGCAGCGCTTCTTGATGCAATTGTATTAGCGGTAGTATCCCGGGAACCTGAGGGGGCTTACGGTTATAAAATAACCCAGGATGTAAGGCAGGTAATAGAACTTTCGGAATCCACACTTTATCCTGTGCTCAGAAGGCTGCAGAAGGATGAGTGTCTTGAGGTTTATGATATGGAATGCGCGGGCAGAAACAGAAGATATTATAAGGTGACGGAAAAAGGGCGTTTACAGTTAAATTTATATGAAAGCGAATGGAGAAAATACTCTGCTAAAATCAACAGTATTTTTGAGGGAGGAATGATAAAATGAGCAGATGGGAATTTATGAGGCGGCTTGAAGAATTACTTTCGGATATTTCACCCAGTGAGAGGGAAGAAGCGCTTCAATATTATAATGATTATTTTAATGATGCCGGAAAGGAGAATGAAAAGGAAGTAATTGACGCCCTGGGTTCTCCGGAGCAGGTGGCAAAAACAGTAAAAGAAGGCATTAGTGAAAACGAAAGCCAGGGAGAATTTACGGAAAAAGGATTTACAAGCAAGACCGCAGAAGAAACAAAAAATGAAGTAATGAAAAAGGATGTTTCCGGATTCGGTTCCGGTTACGGACAGACAGAAAACAGCGGTACAGACCCGGGAAATTTTCAGGAAGAAGCTGTATATGAAAGAAGTGCCGCGGAGAATAATGCACAAGAGAAAAAGGATATGCCAGTCTGGGCCATTGTGCTGATCATTATTGGCTGTATTATTTTTTCTCCGGTAATCATCGGTGCGGCAGGGGCTCTGTTGGGAATTTTAGCCGGAATTATTGTCGCAGTGATTGGAGTCATTCTGGGGTTTGGTTTTGCAATCATTATACTCATTCTTGCGGCGGCTGCTCTTGTAATCGCCGGGTTTGGATGCATGATTGCAAGGCCGTTTGTGGGAATAGGGCTGATAGGAGGAGGATGTATCTGTGCGGCATTGGGTATTTTATGCATGCTGGTTACAATCCTGATTGCGGGTAAATGCGTTCCCGGTATTTTTCAGGGAATTGATTATATATTCAGGAGTATATCCGGTAAAAAGAAAGGAGCGGCAGTATGAAAAAATTTGTAAAAGTAAGTCTGATGACAGCAGGGATTCTTTTAGTCGTGGGATTTGTGTTTGGTTCTATCGGTGCGCTGGCATGCGGCGGTAATTTGTTCAGAACCATCAGAGAGGAAGAAAAGCTGGATGATAAAATTGAAAGCGTTGTGGACAGTTTGGAAAGAAATTTTTATTATTCGACTGACGGCAGATGGGGATCTGTGAAAGATAATGAGGCTTCGACGCAGACGGAAGCTGAAGTGTCCAAGCAGATAGCGGCGGATGACATCAGTAATATGGAGCTGCTGCTTGGAGCGGGAACATTTATAGTAGGGGAGAAAGGCTATGATGATGGCGTAATTGACATTCGGATATCCGGAAAAGGGCGCTGCGATTATTATGTTAAAGGAAATACATTTTATGTTGAAGGGTTTAAAGATATCAAGTGGTATGAATATAATGATTTAGATGAAAACAGGATAGAGATATGGGTTCCTTTGGGAAGCAGTTTTGAAAAACTGGAGGCAGAAACGGGTGCCGGCATGATGGAAATATCGAATATTGAGGTAAGGAAAATTGATGCGGAAATTGGTGCAGGTATGCTTTACCTGAATGAAATGGATATTGAAAAATTATCAGTTGACGTGGGGGCTGGGCAAATGGAGGCTTCCAACGTCACGGCCAGGGATGCGGAACTTAATGTCGGGTTAGGTGAGTGCCTTTACACCGGAACCATTACCGGAAAGCTTGAGGCTGAATGCAGTATGGGAAATATGGAATTGGCCTTAACGGGCAGTGAAACAGAGCATAACTATGAAATTGAATGCGGAGCCGGAAATATTGAAATAGGAAGCTTTTCTGTTTCATCACTGGCAGCAGAGAAAAAAATAAATAATAACGCCGACAGTAAATTTGACATAGAATGCAGTATGGGAAATATTACAATTACATTTAATAATTAGGAAGCGGGAGAGGAGAATAATTATGATTACTTTCATTACTATAATAGCTTTAATCATTGTTTGTTTTGTATTATCGTTATGCTTCAGGCTGGCAGGAGGGGTGCTGAAGCTGGCATTAAGGCTGATTTTCTGTCTGCCCTGCGCAATTTTTTGTGCAGTGATTGGAGTGGTGCTGTGCTGCACGTTGATTTTAATACCTGTTGGGCTTATGTGCTTTAAAATAGCGAGTTGTTTACTAAATCCGTTCCGGGGATGTTTTGCTTAGAAGATGATAAAGGTGAACAACAGAAAGTATTGTTATGAATTAAAAGCTGCCGTACCTTCTTTGGTAACGGCAGCTTTTGCTTGCGATGACATAAAAGCCTGTAAAATTATTTCGCTGTTTTATCCCTGGATAAGATGAAGAATAATCCGGCTTTTTTCAGTGCGGGACGAAGCGCCATATAAATAAGTACGGATACCATGGCGGAGGTAACCGCATTGATAGAGGTGGAAGCCACATTCCATGCAAGGGTCAGCTCTGCCGCAGGTTTGCCAATGATGACAAGCTTGTATAAATAGCCTAGCAAAGGATCAAAAATGACATTAAAGAAAAGGCCGCCCACTGCAGCAAGAATTGTCCAGAGAAGAACCTTTTTCTCATCCTTTTCTACAGTAATTCGGCCTATTTTGTGGGCAATCAGTCCGGTAATCAGTCCGATGCATAATTTCAGGATAAAGGTTTTAGGGGCATAGGCAATATAAACCGGGTCAAGTAAATCTCCGATGGTCATACCGATAGCGCCGCCAAGACCTCCGTAAAAGCCGCCAAGCAGCAGCGCACCCAGTACGCAGACAGCATTTCCAAGGTGAATGGAAGTTGCATCTCCGCCGGGAAGCGGGATTTTAATTTGTAAAAAGGTGAAGACCACATAGGACAGGGCAGCCATAAGACCGGTTAATGCAATCTTTTGTGTTGTTTGATTCTTCATAATATGTTCCTCCTCATATGTTGCACATTTGTACTTTTTTGTTATGCCGTTTATTATAAATCATAGTATACACATAAGTGGCACTGCAAAAAGTGCCAAATCATGTTTTTTTAACCATGCCAGTTGAAATGAGGGATAAATTGGTGTAGTATTAGTCGTAAATGTCGAAGGGTTTTATGGGATTTAAATGGAGAGAGTCCAAATGCAGAAAAGAAAAGGTTTAAGCGGCAGTACTTTAAAAATAATAGCAATGATATCCATGCTGGCTGACCATGCCGCATATGTACTTTTAGGCCCCGTACTTATTGAAAACGGGATTTATTCTGTGGGAAACCTTTCTTTGGAGTATATGGGGGAGCTTTTGGCGGAAGGGTATGTGGGATATGTATATGCAGCCTATCAGATTATGAGGCGTTTGATTGGGAGGATTGCGTTTCCCGTTTATTGTTTTCTGCTGGTGGAAGGGTTTCAGAAAACGAGCTGCCGGGAAAAGTATGGGCTGCGCCTTTTTTTGTTTGCCTTGATTTCGGAGATACCCTTTGACCTTGCTTTTTACGGGAAGGCATTTGAGTGGAAGCATGGAAATGTGTTTTTTACGCTTTGGATTGCTTTTCTGATGCTATATCTTTGGGAATCGCTGAGAGAAAATATGAAAAATTTATGGATGATATGGGGAACGGGCATAGTTGTCTTTCTTGCTTCGGCATTACTTGCTGAATTGATTCATTGTGATTACGGGGCAAAGGGAATTACAGCCATAGCTCTCCTTTATCTGTTCCGGAGGAATAAGGCGGAGCAGCTGATTGCGGGCTGCGTGGCATTTATTTGGGAAATTACGGCTCCTCTGGCGTTTATTTTTGCGGCCTTTTATAACGGGAAAAAAGGGCTGAAATGGAAATATATCTTTTATGTATTCTATCCGGCACATCTTTTTATTCTGTATCTGGTGCATATTCTTTTGCAGTAAATCAGCCGGGATGTTTATTCTATGTTAAATTTTTATAAACAATATAGTATATTTATTAAGAATGCCATATGGTGTTGACAGTAGTAGTGTCAGGGCATATAATGACAAATAGTTAACTAGTTAAATATTAATTACTTAATTAAGGAGGCGAGAACTCATGGGTGAGAAACAGCATCAGATAGTTCATCTGTTTCGTGTGGCAGACCGGATTTTAAAGCGCTCTATTGATAAAAAGATAGAGGGAACCGGTGCTTACAGAAGCCAGCACAGACTTTTGATGTTACTTGGAAAGTTTCCGGAATGCTCCCAAACCGAAATTGCGGAGAAGATGGGGGTTTCACCGGCAGCTGTAGCTGTTTCCTTAAAAAAGCTGGTAAAATCAGGCTTGGTCAGCAGACAGTGTAATGAAAATGACAATCGTGTCAATCATATGGCGGTTACTGATAAAGGCTGGACAACCATTAAAGCCAGCATCAATGATTTTAATGAAATAGAAAATGCTTTTTTTGCGGATTTTTCGGAAACTGAGATGGAGCAGCTGGAAGCATATCTCAGACGCATTATTCAAAACGGGGACGATTATTATCAAAGTTTATTAAAACAGGAGAATTAAGATTATGAAAAGATATTGGAAGTATATAAAGCCGTATCTGACGGCATTTATATGTGGTCCGCTTCTGATGATTGTGGAGGTTATCGGGGAAGTGCTGCTGCCGAAATTTATGGCAAATATTATTAATATCGGGGCTGCCAACCGGAATGTTCCATATATTATCGGAATGGGGATTGTGATGGTAATTACCGCGCTGCTTATGATGGCAGGCGGAATCGGCGGCGCTTATTTTGCAGCAAAAGCGGCAATCAGCTTTTCCTCCGATTTAAGAAGCGATGTATTTGATAAGGTACAGAAGTTTTCGTTTGCCAATCTTGACCGGTTCAGTACCGGCTCTTTGGTAACGAGGTTAACTAATGATATTACCCAGATACAGAACCTGATCAACATGGCGCTTCGTATGATGCTGCGTGCGCCGGGCATGTTAATCGGCGCTCTTATCATGGCTTTTTTTATGAATTCACAGCTGGCGGCGGTTGTGCTTGTGGTGATTCCCATATTGACGCTGCTTATTGCAATGATTATTAAGACTGCGTTTCCCAGATTTGAAATCATGCAGAAAAAACTGGATGCTTTGAACTCCAATATTCAGGAAATGCTCATTAATGTGCGGGTCATTAAATCCTTTGTAAGGGGCGAATACGAAGAGGGGAAATTTGCAGAGGCTAACGAGGATTTGAAACAGTCCAGTTTAAATGCCTTTAAGGTAGTTATTCTGAACATGCCTGTTATGATGCTGATGATGAACGCCACCACGCTTGCGGTCGTATGGTTTGGAGGAAAGCAGATATTGGCAGGAAATATGCCGGTAGGTGATTTGACAGCATTTACTACTTATATTGTGCAGATTCTGATGTCCCTTATGATGCTTGCCATGGTGCTGCTGCAAAGCTCAAGGGCTTTGGCTTCCCTGCATCGTATCACGGAGGTTCTTGATACGGAGGTTGACCTTACGGACGAAGAATGTGCATTTCCGGATAAACAGGTGGAAAGCGGCAGGGTTGAGTTTAAAAATGTTTCCTTCCGCTATTATAAGGATAATAAGGAAAAGGTGCTCGACGGAATTAATTTTACAGTGGAAAGCGGAAAATTTCTGGGAATTATCGGTTCAACGGGAAGCGGAAAAACCACTTTGGTTCAGATGATTCCAAGGCTCTATGATACGGATGAGGGAGAGGTTCTGGTAGACGGTGTTAATGTCAGAGATTACTCCTTGCAGAATCTCAGAGAAGGCGTGGGCATGGTATTGCAGAAGAATGTACTGTTTTCCGGCACCATTATGGAGAATTTGATGTGGGGTGATGAAAATGCATCAAATGAAGAAATTGTCCGCGCTGCCGGAACTGCCCAGGCAGCGCCCTTTATTGATACTTTTACAGAAGGGTATGAAACTGAGCTGGGACAGGGAGGCGTAAATGTTTCCGGAGGACAAAAGCAAAGGCTCTGTATTGCCAGGGCACTGCTGAAGAAGCCTAAAATACTGATTCTGGATGATTCCACCAGTGCAGTGGATACGGCAACAGAAGCAAAGATCCGAGAAGGCTTTGCAAGCGCCTTAAAGGATACCACGAAAATTATTATTGCTCAGCGGATCAGCTCTGTGATGGGTGCAGATGAAATTATAGTGCTTGATGAAGGCAGAATCGTGGGTATGGGAACCCATGATGAGCTGTTGATGAACTGCCAGGCTTATCAGGAAATTTATTATTCTCAGATGGATAAGGAGGTCAGCGCGTCATGAATCAGGAAAAATTAGAATTTTTGCAGAAAAAATATGAAAGTAAGCTGAAGCCTTCCGATGAAAAGGTTTTGCAGAAACAGCCAGGGTCCAAAGGGCCGGGCAGTAAAAATATGAAAAATAATATGGCTGTGGGAAAACCAAAGGAAATGAAGAGAACGCTGGGAAGACTGTTTTCTTATATTTCTGACAGTAAGTGGAAGCTTCTAGTGGTGTTGATCTGTATTATCAGCGGCACCATTGCCAATCTGTCAGGCTCTTATATGCTGCGTCCCATTATTAACGGGCTTACGTCGGAGGACGGAAGTGCAGCATCTCTGTTCAAAGGGATTTTAATCATGATATGCGTTTATCTGGTGGCAGTCCTGGCTCAGTACCTGCAGCAGAGAATCATGATAACCATATCCCAGAGCGCTATTCAAAAGCTCAGGAATGACTTATTTAAGAAGCTTCAGACGCTCCCTGTAAGGTATTACGATACTCATAATCATGGCGACATGATGAGCCGCTTTATCAATGATGTGGATGCTGTCGGTGAAATGCTGAACAATACAGTGGTCCAGCTGATTTCCGGTACAATTAATATCATAGGAACCTTTGCGCTGATGCTTTATACGAATATATGGCTGACGATCATTACGATTGTAATGATTCCCGTTATGATTAAAGCGGTGCAGACTGTGGGAAGCAAGAGCAGGAAATATTACAGGGCACAGCAGGCTGCAATCGGTACTTTGAACGGATATATTGAGGAAACAGTAACAGGGCAGAAGGTAGTGAAGGTATTCTGCCACGAGAATAGTGCCAGGGATGAATTTGAGTATTTGAATCAGGATTTAAGGAGCAAGCAGATTAAAGCTCAGTTTTTCGGCGGCATTATGGGACCGGTAATGGGGAATTTAAGCCAGGTCAGCTATTCTCTGACAGCCTGTATCGGAGGTATTCTTTGTGTACTCAGAGGCTTTGATATCGGCGGACTTACGGTATTTGTAAATTATTCCAGACAGTTTTCACGTCCCATCAATGAAGTGGCAATGCAGGTAAATACCATTTTCTCGGCTCTCGCAGGCGCAGAAAGAGTATTTGCCGTTATGGATGAAGAGCCGGAGAAAGAGGATGTCCGGGCGGCAATCCGCATTGAAGAAAATGTTGAAGGAAAAACCTGTTATGTAATCCCTAAGAAAAATCCCATTATCAATAAGGAAGGATTTTTGACGGACATTATAAAAGAGAATGGGGATGCTTATTATAAGGAAGTAAAGGGAGCTGTGACGATGACGGATGTTACCTTTGGGTATAACCCGGATAAGACCATTTTAAAGCATGTATCCTTATATGCCAAGCCGGGGCAGAAAATTGCCTTTGTAGGCTCTACCGGAGCGGGGAAAACAACGATTACGAATCTGATCAACCGATTTTATGATATTGATTCAGGCAGCATTACCATAGATGATATTCCCGTAACGGAGCTTGAGAAGGATTCCCTTCGCCGCAATATAGCGATGGTGCTGCAGGATACTCATTTGTTTACAGGAACGGTTCGCGACAATATCCGCTATGGCAGGCTGGATGCTACTGATGAAGAGGTGGAACAGGCAGCGAGAACAGCCAGCGCACATTCTTTTATTATGCGTCTGGAGCATGGGTATGACACTATGCTTGAGGGTGACGGAGCCAACCTAAGTCAGGGACAAAGGCAGCTGATAAACATTGCAAGGGCTGCTATTTCCAAAGCGCCCATTTTAATTTTGGATGAGGCTACAAGCTCTGTTGATACCAGAACGGAAAAGCATATTGAAAAAGGAATGGATCGCCTGATGGCGCAGAGAACTACACTTGTGATTGCCCACAGGCTGTCAACCGTAAGAAATGCCAATGCCATAATGGTATTGGAAAACGGGGAAATCATTGAGCGCGGCGACCATGATGATTTGCTTTTGCAGAAAGGCCGGTATTATGAATTGTATACGGGATTAAGCGAATTGGAGTAAGGTTTGAATAAGGCCGCATAAATTTACAGGAAGATTATGTATTAGGAAGAAACAGCATTGCCGAAGTGACAATGCTGTTTCTGCGTGTAAATAAAATATTATTTTTTACAGGTTAATTTTTCATGGAGATTTCAGTGTCAGAATGGTGTGGAAGGTTTTATCGTCTTCTTCATAATATAGTTTTAAATCCCCATGGTAATTTTCCGCAATTCTTTGAATACTTTTCATTCCATAACCGTGTCTTTGAAGGTTTCCCTTCGTGGAAATCAGTTTATTTCTGGCGATAAAGGGATTTTTACAGCAGGAATTTATCATAGTGAGAACAGTAAAGGGAGTATTCTGCTTTTTCATAACATTCAGCTTAATAAAGGCAGAAGACTGCCCTTTGGCAGATTCCAAGGCGTTGTCAAGAAGATTGCAGAAAAGTCCGGTCAAATCATTATCAGTTAAAAAGTCAACAGCATGGCTGCGGATATCCAGCTGAAGCAAAACCTTCTGTTCTTTGCAAATGTGAAGATAGCGGCAGAGAATAATATTCAGTAATTCATTGTCACATACAGAAACAGAGCTTTGCAAATCATCAGACTGTACAATCTCGTTTATATAGTCGTTAATTTTGTCGGCATTTCCCTGCTTATTCAGCATTAAAATGGACTGCAGGTGCTTTTTGATATCATGAATCAGGATATTCTGGTTTTCATTTTGCGTTATGAGCATTTTATAGTATTGTGCGGCATCCTTTTCTTTCTGCAGCTGCAGCTGTATTTCCGCAAATTCCATGCTGTTGTTTTGTATATAGCTGTAGATTACCCAGACAAGAAGATTGATGAAAAGAACCAGAGCAGCGCTTATGGTAATCATTCGGTCAAGAAGCGGGGAGGTTTCTGCAGTGTGACAGACAATAAGCAGGGTCATAATCAGCCAAAAAGAAATAAGCGGAATGGCTATTACCAGAAGGATGGCTTTATCTGCTCTTTTTCCGTTTTCCCGGGGTTTTTTAAAAATATGGGAAAGAAGGTACATGGGGAAAAAGTAAAGCAGTTTATTCATAAAGGCGAGGCTGGCAAATAATGGGATATTGTGGCGCAGTTCATAAAAATTTTTTAGAAAATCTGCAAAAAAACTGCCGATAGCCAATTCGCCTAATCCCATCATAATTGTGGAAATAGCTGAATGAAATAATGCAGTTGACCATTTGACATTATAAAGAATAAGAATAAAAATAAAATTTATCAGAAAAAAAGAAATAGCGTTTAACCAAAATAAATCCAAGAGAGAAATACAAAACAAAACGCTATAAAAGATTAGAAGAGATATACAGGTTAAGCATTTAGAATATTTTGGGATGAACAAATTTGCTGAATATTGCCATAGAATTAAGGCTTCAGCCAAATAAATAACTACATAACAAAATATAATATCCATAATAAGCCTCCGATTCTGTAGATACAGCTACTGAACGCTTTCGAGGTATAATAAGTAAGCTTCCTTAAATTGGCTGTATTTGCGGCGGGTTAAATAAGCTTCAAACTGGTGATTGTAAAGGTGAATCAATGTGTGGTCAAAATCTATGATATGTTCCAGATTAACAATAAAACTCCGGTGAGTCTGCATAAAGCATTTCATGGTAAGCTTTTGTGTCCAATACTGCATGGAACGGACAGATTCATAATCGCCGGAAATAGTATGGACGATTACTTTCCTGTTATTGGCTTCCACGCAGACAATATTATTGAGAGATATGCAGTAAACTCCCTGTTTTGTTTCAACCGGAATTTTGACTGTACAGCTGTGATAAAGCAGCAGGGCATCCTTTAAATTACGGAACAGACGTTGTTTGTCAATAGGTTTATTCAGATAGCGAAATACCTGAAAACGCATGGCTTCATCAAGATATTCCATATAAGAGGTTATAATAAAAATAATGATATTTTGATTTCTTTTTTTTAATTCATTTCCTATATTAATTCCGCTTAAGCCCGGCATTTCTATATCCAGAAATACAATATCCTTATCATCGCAATCTGCAAGCAGGTTTTGTCCGGAATCGAACAGTGCTAAGTCAGGACATTTGAGATTATGCTTATCAAAATATTCATGGAGATATTTTGTCATTTGTTCCCGTATCATGTCATCATCATCGCAAATTAAAATACGCATAGCTTGCTGCATCCTCTTTCCAAAGGGTTTATTACGGTATACTGACTTGATTTTACCTGAAAGAAGATAGAAAGGCAATGTTTTGAGCGTGAAAAGGCAAAAAAGACTTAATTTTGGTTTACAGGCAGTTATTTTCATTCCAATTTTTTTGATTGCGTTCTATTAAATATTTAATTATTTCTTTTATAAGCAGTATATTCTCTTCCCTGCATAAGCGCAGCCCATCTACAACATCCTGTGGAATATCATTTGTATGCATGCACCCCATCAATAAGTAATCCGGAGTAACCTTTAAAATATCACAAATGGAGAGTAAAACTTCCAGACTGGGATGTTCCCTGCCATTTTCTATGGAGGACATATGATTATTAGAAATATCAAGCCTTTCAGCTAACTCGCCTTGCTTTAGATGCAACTCTTTTCGCCTTAATTTAATTCTGTTTCCGATAATTGTATATTGAATATCCATCTGTATCACATCCTTTAATACATAACAATAATAAGTTTGCAGAGAGCATTTCTTATTGTTTTATAAATAATCATAACAAGGAAAATAAAACAGACGAAGAATGCAATACAGAAAATATCTGCATCGCATTATAAATTATGCTTTTTTTTGTA
>CAZDPE010000008.1:0-45778 GCA_964507235.1 uncultured Lachnospiraceae bacterium | reverse complement strand
TTGCATCTTGTTATAAGTATAGCATTTTTTCCAAAAATATACTATGGATTATTCATGAAATATGTTAGAATTAAAATTATGACAGGAGTGAGAATCATGGAAAACAGCAAAAACTATCATGACGAACAAAATAATATTAATACTATGAGAATGCGGGAAGTTCTAAGCACTCTTCCGCCCTTCTGCAAGCAGTTTTTCAGAGGAATCCAGGAATATACATCCTCACGTACAAGACTCGCCTATGCATATGATTTAAGAGTATTTTTTGAATTTTTACATGAAAATAACAGTATTTGCGCAAAAATGAGAATTGAAGATTTCCCTATAACGCTTTTAGACCAGATAACACGTGAGGATATTGAAGAATATATGGATTATATTTCTTATTATATAAAAGACGGTAAGGAATATATGAATAATGAGCGAGGGAAAAAACGTAAGCTATCGACTCTGAAAAGCTTTTATAACTACTATTTTTGTTCTGAACTTATTACAACTAATCCGGCTGCTCTTGTTCCGCTTCCCAAACAGCATGAAAAAGAAATTGTAAGGCTTGATGCAGATGAGGTTGCAATATTACTTGATCAGGTGGAAGACGGAAGCAAGCTTACAAAGAATCAGCAAAGATATCATGATAAAACCAAAATAAGGGATGTAGCCATGCTCACTCTTCTTCTCGGAACCGGAATCCGGGTTTCGGAATGTGTAGGTCTGGATATCAATGATGTTGACTTTAAAAACAATGGTATTAAAATACGCAGAAAAGGCGGATATGAAACAGTTGTTTATTTTGGTGATGAAGTAGCTGATGCGTTACATGATTACTTAGAAAAGAGGCATCACATAGTGCCGTTGGAAGGACATGAAAACGCGCTCTTTTTATCAATGCAAAACAGAAGGATTACTGTTCGCGCTGTAGAAAACCTTGTAAAAAAGTATGCTTCTACTGTTACAAACCTGAAAAAAATCACCCCTCATAAATTAAGAAGCACTTATGGCACATCTCTTTATCAGGAAACAGGTGATATTTATCTTGTAGCCGATGTGCTTGGGCATAAAGACGTAAATACAACCAGAAAGCATTATGCGGCTCAGGAAGACTCCAGAAGAAGGCAGGCGGCCAAAGCTGTAAGGTTAAGGGAAAAGTAGCTTAAAAAGCCTTGAAATGCCTTAAAACGCCTAATACAGAAGTTTTAAATGAACTCATTGCTGTAATAAGGGATGATAATATTCTGTCCCGATATGATTTTTTCATTCTGCAGATGATTTATTTGTATTACTTCATCAATATAGCTGTCAAAAGAATCATAAAAAGCTTTATCAGCATATTGCCTTGCAAAGTTCCAGATAGTGTTTCCTGCTTCTACAGTAACGCTTTTGTAATATTTATAGGAAACATCTGCAGGGACAGACTGGGCTTTTGTCTTAAAGCTGAAAAATACGGTTGAAAATGCGGCAATCAAAAACAGAGTTAAAAGAAACATAATAATATGTCTTCTCATTTCACGTTTTCTTTTTATTCTGTTATTTCTTATCCTGCGTTCACTGACACCATTATTCATCATAAGTACCTCCGCTCTATTCAAACACTTGTTGCGAACATTTGTTGCAAACAGCTGTTCTATATTTGGATTATATCGAACAAATATTCTTGTGTCAATACTTTTGATTAAAAAAATCGAACAAATATTTGGAATATATGTTTGCTTTTTCTGAAATAGTATGATATACTTTACCTATATTAAATAATACATAAGGGAGGATTATGCATGGCATATGGAAAAATAACCAATAAGCAGCAGGAAATTTTAGATTATATTAAGGAAGAAATCTTAAAAAAAGGTTATCCTCCGGCTGTTCGTGAGATTTGTGAAGCTGTCCATTTAAAGTCTACATCCTCTGTTCACTCTCATCTTGAAACTTTGGAAAAAAACGGATACATAAAGAGAGATCCCACTAAACCCCGTGCTATTGAAATCTGTGACGACAGCTTTCAGATGGTCCGCACAGAAATGGTCAGTCTGCCGGTTATCGGTCAGGTGGCTGCCGGTCTTCCGATTTTAGCTGAAGAAAATATTGAAAGTTATTTTCCTGTTCCTGCTGAATATGTTCCCAGCGGAGAATCTTTTATTTTAAATGTAAAAGGTGATTCCATGATTAATGCAGGTATTTTCAGCGGAGATCAGGTTTTTGTAAATTCCTGTAATACTGCTAAAAATGGGGAAATTGTAGTTGCGCTTATCGATGATTCCGCTACAATTAAGACTTATTATAAAGAGGATGGTCATATTCGGCTTCAGCCTGAGAATGATTCTATGGATCCGATTATTGTTAATGATTGTCAGATACTTGGAAAGGTCTTTGGTATTTTTCGGATTTTTCGTTAATTTTTAACTTTATATAATTTGTTATTAAGCTTTAAAAGCTGCTCTTCTTTTTATATGAGAAAGCGGCTTTTTTTCTTTTTAAAGTGTACTCTTATGATATGATATTAAAATCAGCTCTGACATTTTTTTCGAATTCCGGCTGAAACCGTCAGAGAATCTTGTGTAATGAATAATAATAATAAAAGTGGTAATAATAGAGATGAGGCTTATTATTATATTAAAAGCCGCTGAGGCGGCAGAAATGAGAGGGAAATATGAATAATAAAGTATTAGATTGTATCGCTCTTACAATAGCAATTATAGGCGCCGTCAACTGGGGGCTGATTGGATTTTTTTCCTTCGACCTTGTTGCCTTGATTTTTGGTAATATGACTTGGATTTCAAGAATTATTTACGCGCTTGTAGGGCTGAGCGGTTTATACCTGCTTACATTCTATATGTATGCGGGCGGCACTGAAACGAACAGATAATTTAATAAGCATCAAACGCCGGCTTTATAAACCATCTTTTGAAAAAGACGCATGTTTTGTTAAATATGCGTCTTTTTCAGCTTTTTATTATTTCTTTAATTCGTCCAAATCAACTTTTCTTCCGTCACTCCAGATACGCTCCAAATCATAAAACAGCCGATTTTCCCTGTCAAAAATATGAACTATAATATCACCAAAATCAAGCAGAATCCAGTTTGCATTATTATATCCTTCTATTTGTTTTAATGGAAATCCTGCTTTTCCAAGCTTTTCATCAACTGCATCTGAAAGAGCCTGAATTTGACTGATATTGTTGCCGCCGGCAATAATAAAATAGTCTGCCAGTACAGAAATCTCACTGATATCAATAATACAAATATCTTCTGCCTTTTTATCTTCCAGCGCATTAACTGCAAGAACTGTCATTTCCTTAACTTTATTGTCTATCATAAAATTTAGCATTCCTTTCTTTTTAACTGATGAAAACAAAAATTTTACAGAGTTGCCTTTTCTATTGATTGCGCAAGCTTCCCAGAATTCTTTAAATCTATATAATATTCATAGGTTTCCTGTGTCATAAAATCCACTTCATTGCCTGTACTTTTCAGATAGGCAAGTATATCTTCAAGAACTCTTAAAAGAGCCATATCAAGGTCCTTAAATGCAAGCTTTCTGATTTCCTTCAGATTAGATGCCTGTTTCCTGCCGGGTTCAATATAATCAGCAATGTAAATAATTTTTTCCAGCTTTGACATTCCGGGCCTTCCGGTCGTATGATACAAAATTGCATTCAATATATCTTCATCTTCAATATGAAATTTCTTTTTTGCAATGCAGCTTCCGGCTTTGGCATGAAGCAAAAAGGGATTTCTATCTTCTACATGATTGATTTCCACATGATTCTTTTTACAGATTTCTATTTTTTTCTCATCACTCAGACATTTTGCACAGTCATGCAAAAGTCCTGCAATCTGAGCCTTGCTCATATCCACATCATTACACATGGCAAGCGCACAGGCTGTATAAGCCACCCCAAGCGTATGTTCAAAACGCTTGGAATCCAGATTCTTTTCCATAGATTTTCTTATTTTTTTTATATCAGCAGATTTCATGCAAAACCTCCGAAATCTTATATTTTTTCAAATATGGTACAGGTTATTCTTTTCAATATAAGAAAGAACTTTATCAGGTATCATATAGCGTACGGATTCCCCTTTTCCCAATCTGTTCCTGATTTCTGTGGATGAAATATCAACTTTTCTTTCAGGAAGCACAATGATATATGCCTGATATTTTTTCTGAAGCTCAGATGCCTTTTCTTTAAGTTCAGAGGCATCCTTCTCATCTCTGGATTCCACTATTAAAGAACATTTTCTTAAAATTTCCTCTGAATTTTTCCATTTTTCAATGGTGAAAAGCGTATCGGCTCCCATTATGAAATAATACTCTGCCGAAGGATTCATTTCTTTCAGATCTCTTATGGTATCGCAGGTATAGGTAGCACCTTCCCTCTCCACTTCCATGGAAGACAATGTAAAATAAGGATTGTCTTCAATTGCCAATGCTGTCATGGAAATGCGGGTTTCTCCATCCAGAATTTCATCAGAAGCTTTCAAGTAAGAATTGCCGCTGGGGATAAAAAGAACTTCGTTCAGTTCACAATATTCTCTGGCAGTTTCAGCCAAAATCAAATGGCCCTGATGAATGGGATTAAAAGTTCCGCCCATAATTCCTATTCGCTTTTTTAGAGTCATGATAATTAACCTGCTTTCCTATAAAGGAAGATTAATCTTTTTATGATTTTTACTTTCTTTATACAATACAATTTTTTTCCCGATTACCTGCACTACCTGGGATTTTGTTCTTTCTCCCAGCATGGCCGCAATTTCTTTAGGGTCTTCCATGCAATTCTTCAGTACAGCAAGTTTAATCAGCTCTTTTGTATTGAATGCTTCATTGACAGCTTCTGTTACTTCAGGAGTAAGCCCTGATTTTCCAATTTGAAAAACAGGTTCTATATTCATTGCGAGTCCTTTTAAATAGGCGCGCTGTTTACTTGTCATCAAAATTTCCTCCCAACTTATCATTTATATCTATTTATAGTAATCAAAGGATAAACCATACATCCGCACGGTATCACCTTCTTTAATCCCAAGCGTTTCCAATTCATCCAAAATGCCGTTCAGCTTCAGGAAATTCTGGAAAAATGTAAATCCTTTTTCAGAATCAAGATTTGTATACCCGAGCATTTTCTCAATTCTAGGACCTTCCACTATATATTCATCAGCTTTTTCATCATATGTTACAGTATAAGGTTCATTTGTACTGCCAATCATATATTCCGGGAAAAACTCCTGTTTAAATACGATTGGTTTATCATCTACAGTATCAAGAAGATTTCTGACATGATAAAGCAGCTCCCTGATGCCTTTCCCACTGACAGCTGATATGGGATATACCTTTATTCCTTTAGGCTCAAATTCTTTTTTGAGTGCACTTACAGGATCATTGCCTGAACCATCATCAAAAATCATGTCAATTTTATTGGCAGCAATTACCTGCGGTCTTGACGCTATCTCAGGATTATAAGCATTCAGTTCTTTATTAATAGCATAAATATCCGCTATGGGATCTCTTCCTTCAGTTGAAGCAGCATCTACAATATGAATAATAACCTTAGTCCTTTCAATATGACGAAGAAATTCAAAGCCCAAACCCACGCCGTTTGATGCACCCTCAATTAATCCCGGAATGTCCGCCATAACAAATCCATTTGCATCATCTAAATCAACTACACCGAGATGAGGATTAATAGTGGTAAAATGATAATTGGCAATTTGAGGTCTGGCATTGCTGACTTTAGAAAGCAATGTGGACTTTCCAACATTGGGAAATCCGACAAGTCCTACATCTGCAATTACTTTAAGCTCCAGCTGCAATTCCAGTTCCTTCGCCGGCTGGCCTGGCTGGGCATACTTCGGAACCTGCATGGTACTGGTAGCATAATGCTGATTGCCGCTGCCTCCGCGTCCGCCCTTTAAAAGCACAAAACGCTTATTATCCCCGGACATATCGGTAATGACTTTTCCTGTTTCAAATTCTTTAACTACAGTTCCTTCCGGAAGCTTTAAAATTAAATCAGCGCCGCTTTTTCCCCTGCAGTTACGCTTGCCGCCGCACTCGCCATCTTCAGCATGGTATTTCCGAACATGTCTGTATTCACTTAAAGTATTAAGCCCTTCATCCACTACCAGGATGACGCTTCCGCCGTCGCCGCCGTCACCGCCGTCAGGACCGCCGTTAGCCACATATTTCTCTCTTCTGAAAGACACATGTCCGTCGCCTCCTTTGCCGCTTCTGACATATATCTTTGCTCTGTCTGCAAACATAACTTATTCCCTTTCAAAAAAGGCTTCAAACAGTTAAGTTTGAAGCCCGATTCATCGTACTATTTTTCTACAGGATATACGGAAGCCTGTTTCTTATCTCTTCCTTTTCTTTCGAATCTAAGTACACCGTCAACTAATGCGAACAATGTATCATCTCCTCCGATACCTACGTTAATACCGGGATGAATCTTTGTTCCACGCTGTCTGTATAAAATATTTCCTGCTTTTACGAATTGTCCGTCAGCTCTTTTCGCACCTAATCTTTTGGATTCGGAATCTCTACCGTTCTTAGTAGAACCAACACCCTTTTTATGAGCGAAAAATTGAAGGTTCATCTTTAACATGGTTTACACCTCCTTGAATTTAAGTTCCAGATACTTCTTACCGTAGTCATCTACGATACCCTTTAATCCAAGTACAAGAGAATCCATCAGTAATATGCCCTCTTTGGAAAGTGTATTCTGAAATCTGCAGTCTATCAAACCCTGTTCCTCATCTGTTATTATCTCCATCTTTTCATGAACCAATTCATTCAGTGAATTAATAACATTAATGGTAAGACAGGAAACCGAAGCACAGACAATATCCTTGCCGTAAGCTGCATAGCCTGCATGACCCTTACAGGTCAGTCTTCTATATTCTCCGTTTTTGGATTTATAAATTGTAATGGTTGTCATAACCTGATCCTACACATACTAAGCATTGATTTTTTCAATTTTAACCTGTGTGTATGCTTGTCTATGACCGTTTTTCTTATGATAACCGGTTTTTCTCTTATACTTGTAAACGATAACCTTACGGAATTTTCCCTGCTCCATAACTGTTGCAGTTACATTGGCATTCGCTACATCTCCGGCAACCTTAAGCTCCTTATCGCTTACTGCGATAACCTGGTCAAAAGTAACTGTTTCACCGGGCTGTGCATTCAGCTTTTCAACTTTAATCACATCACCTTCGGAAACCTTATACTGTTTTCCGCCTGTTGCAATGATTGCGTACATATAGGCACCTCCTTCTAATCAGCCGAAACTGATTTTACTCGCTAACTACGGTGGCATATTCGCACTTCTACCTCGTTATGCGGCATACTCATAAAATATACCATTAAAGGTATCCTCTGTCAAGTAGTTTTTCTTTATTTTTCCGAATCATAAGTACCATCCAGAAAATCCGCCCAGTAAAGACTCACTTCCAGAAAATTATATCCTGTCATTTCCTCATAACTTGCAAGAAACTGTTCTTTTGATATAAGGCTCCATGTCCAATATTCATCCTCCAGATTATTCTTCCGTTCATCCTCCGTTTTTGGCTCCGCAGAATAAAAATAAAAGCCGCCTCCTCCGGTTCCGTAAGTATCAGGATATAATTTTTTTAAATATTCATCTTCCTCCTCGGGATAGGAATCAAGAAAACGATGTAATACCAGCCGGTGCAAATCCTTTCTTTCCCACTTTTCATCAAAGATACATTGAGTAAAAGAAGCATATCCGTTAGTACTTTCAGAATCATATATCAAATTTCCGTTTTCGCATAAAAAATAATATTCCATTCCGTCATTGACATCTGCCAAAACCATTTTTATTTTACCATTCTGATAAGCAAAAATAACTTCAATTTGTTTAATATCAGAATACTCCGGTATAAAATATCCGATAAGCTCAGGTATTCCGTCTTCATTTATATCCCTGCTGCACCATTCATCACCTGTAAGACCCCGCAGATATTCCATATCGCTGTCAATTTCCACCATTGACCAGTCACCCTGCTTCAAACGTTCAAAGGCCATTTCCCATTCTTCAGCATCTTCCTTATCTGCCGCGTTATCCCCCTTCTTTTCGTTCACTTCCAGTATTCTGTTAAGTGCGGAGGTGAAATACTCATCTGTATATGCAAAAGCATTAAACATTCCTTTCAGTTCCCATTCCATGTCAGGAAGAATGCTCATATTAGAGTCATTTACGGTAAATTCTCCATTATCCTCTGCTTCGTAATGCTCTTCAAAGGAAGCCGTCACATAGCGCACACAGCCGCAAATATCATAATCATCAACAGTATAACCGATAAACTCTGCCTGGATATGTTCTGTCAGCTTTAAACCGACACAAACCCGGGCTGTAAGAGAGGGATAGTCAGGGCTGATATGCCAGGTAAAAGAATAGATGTACAGTTCTCCGGAGCCATCTCCCTGGTTTTCCATACTGTAATGCTCATAATTCAAATCTGATACCTGAGCCTTAAAATTTTTTTCAGCATAATCGGTAATCTTCCGTGAACAATGCTGCCAGTCATTGACAGCCGGCAGAATTTCACTTTTTTTATCCTGAATAAGACAGGCAATTGCTCCCTCACCCGACAGCACAAAATTGGCAAAAGCATTTCCCGACTGCGTCATTCCCACTTTCCAGCTATGAGGAAAATCCATGGAATATTTCCCCAACTGGGCGCCGCCGTATTTTGCCTCTTCCCGGACAATATAACCTGTCTGCGATACTTTAAGACTCATATCCGGATAGATTAAATCAGGGTCTGTTATTATATCCTTATTGACCTCTGCAAGTCTTACATAATAATTGCCGTTTCCCCATAGTTTTTCAGAAATTTTCCAAAGGCTGTCACCGGGAAGGACAATATAATCTTCCGACTCCTGCGTTAACGTCAAAACAGGATCATTTCCATCAAATTCACCGCCGCAGATAACAGGATAAACCTCTTCTGATGCAAAAGCATTGATACATGGCATGCCTGCACATAAAATCACAGCAGTCCCCAAACATCTTAAAATCCTTTTTGATAATCGTATTCCCATATTCCGGCATTTTCTCCTAACCATATATTTTCCTTTTTATCTTCGCAGGGAAGCACTTCTCCTTCTGTTTCCGACTTCTCATATTTTTCCCAAAAATCACTTTGTTTTTTATAAGCTTCCAGTTCATCAAGGCTGAACTGCGTATAAAGGCTCCTGTTAACGGGCTGATATGTATAAGCATATTCCAATTTGGGATCAAGAGAAACGCCTATTACAAAATCCTTATTTTCCGTCACATAGAAAAAGGGATTGCAGAAAAAATTCTCATTGGTCGCTTCATCTTTCTGTAAGAACCATGCCAGCATAAGATCCAGCATATCTTCATCTGCATAATCCTCCTGCAATCCTTCACTGAGAGTTCTGTCCCACAGCTTAATAAAATCTTCGTTAATCTGAAAAATATCCGAAAGCTCATAGTTTTTTCCGGTAGACAAATCCACCGTAAGAGCCCTTTCTGTTCCGTTTGTCATCCAGACAGGATGACCTGCAGAATAATATTCACGGTAATCCATGCTCAAAAGATACTGACTGTGATAAGTTACATCACAGGATACGTCGCTGCAGAAAACAGAAAAATATTCCTCCTGAAATGCTTTGACTTCATCAGAAGGGGCCAGATGCCAGTAATTCACTCTGTCCATGGCAGTATCATACATCAGCTGGTTCAGCTGTTCCTGCACGGCTGCATCTATCCCTTCCAGCCGGGGATATTCTACTGTAATTACATCCCAATAGTCATACTGCTCTGAATATTCCACATAGTATTGTTCCTTCTGGACAATATAATTCCGGCAGCCTTTTAAATCAGAGTCTGAAAAAAATTTAAATCCGATAATTCCGATTGTAATAACAAGTAAAATAATTACAGTAACAAAAAACACCCGTTTTCGCTTCATGTTTCTATTCCTTTCATCCTAAAAATTCCGCTGGAACAAAGATTTCATGTTTTTATAATACTTCATAAATGCATCAAAGTTGTATCATATTTGCATCATTTTTTCATTTTTTATAAATAAATAAGTACAGAAATTCCCTGCCGTTTGAGCCTTTCTCCCTCAAACAGCAGGGAACTAAGCTTGCTTTATATCCCGTTTGGCTTTATCCACTCGCTTAAGGGCCTTTTCACTTTTTTTCTGGTTATCTCCACGATTCCCAGCGCTGTCATATCTATAAGCCTTGTTCTGATTTTATCTTCCCTCAGACAAGCATCCAGAAAATCAAGCAGCTTCTTATTATCTTCTTCGGATTCCATATTAATGAAATCCACCATAATCATTCCCGAATAATTTCTAATACGAAGCTGCCTTGCCGTTTCCTTTGCCGCTTCAAGATTTACTTTGAGATAATAATCCCTGCTTTTCTTTCCCTTACTGTCGGCTTTTCCGGAATTTACATCAATAACAACCATGGCTTCCGTAGGTTCAATAATCAGATAGCCGCCGCAGGGCAGCCATACCTTTCTGGAAAGTGCTTCCTGCAGATACGTATCGATACTGTAAAGCTTGGCAAGGGACAGCATATCGTCCTGATACAGCCTGACCTGCTTATCTGAAAAAGAGTTGACAAACAGGTCATAAACAGCGGCATCATCAGTAACAATTTCTTCATAATCAGCTAAAGAAATATTTTTAATCTGACTCACTATCTCAGCCTCCCTGCGGTAAAAACAGGTATAACAGGTTCTGTGTTGATAAGTATCTTCAATTAAATTAAAAATCTTTATAAAGGCTTCCATTTCTTCAAAAAGAACCGAATAATCATTTAAAGCCTCTGCATTTGTTCGAATGATAAAACGGTATTTTCTGCGTCCTTCTATGGAAGCGCTTCTGATGGCATCATCTATGCATTTTCTTTTTACTTCATTTATTTTTTTTGAATAATGAAGTCCATGCCCGAAAAAACTGCATACGCAGTATTGGCCTGTCAGTGTAAGCTTTGCGGAAGAAGAGGGCTGTTTCGTTTTCAATGCCTCTCCCGTAATCTGAACTACTATTTCATCTCCCTGCTTCAGCGTTTCCCCGTCCTTTAATTCTCTGTTTGCAATTAAAACCTCTTTGCATTCCTCAAAGGAAAGATACACTGTCTGATTTCCGGAAACAGAAAGAAAAGCGCCTTTTATTCCGGGTACAACATCCTTTACTTTTGCAAGAAAGATATTTCCAAGGATTCCTTCCGCATCAGGAAAAGGTGCTGTTTCCATCAAACAGGGCTTCCTGTCATCAAATAGAACAAGAAGAAGTCTGTTTTGTTTTTCAATAACAATAATTTTTCCCATAATCAATTTTCCAAAGGTTAAGCTAAAATATTAATTCTGTTTGTTATATCAGTCTATCAGCGGAGCTAAACTGCCGTCTTCTTTTCTTTTATAGGTTTCCAGCCTGTGTACCCTGAAGGGAAATTCAGGTAAAACTGTATTCATTCCTTCCAAAAAGGTTTCAAGTACAAATCCGGGTTTAATGTTACTGCCGCTTCCTGCATCAAGCAGCATATAAACACTCTCCCCGTGGATTTCCAATTCATAGATTCCTTCTTTTAAATTTATTTTCTTTTCCCCTTTTTTTGTTTTTTTAATGACAGGTATGGTTTCCTGCTGATAAAAGCCAAGAAGCCTGTCCTTCCAGTTTTCCGGCAAAGCAAGCTTATCACTGAAGGATACCAGATAAGACGCTGCTGCAACGCTTGCCATGGCATTTCCCTCTTTTTCGTCCAGAACCGATGCTTTCAGAATGGAAATTCCATCCACCATCACATTATTCAGTCTGTCAACCAAATCTTTTTCACTTATCAGGGAATTCAACTCCACATCAAAATACTCTCCTTCACTGGTATGTCCCACTGAAAGAGGCGATGCAAAAGACATAATCTGGTGAGGCGAAAATCCTGTTGAATAAGCAATATCAATATCAGCTCTTCTGATTGCTTTCTGAAAATACCGCATTACATCAAGATGCCCGATAAATTTAACCGGGCCATTCTTTGAAAATTTCAATCTTACCTTCATGCCTTATCCTCTCTTTTCAAAGCATACGCCTGTTCCAAAGCGCGCGGCACCGCAGCCCTGACACTGCATGCGGCAATTTGGAGTAACAACTGCTTCCTTCGCCCTATGCCATTCTCTTAACAAAAATTCCTTGGAAACACCGCAGTCCAGGAAATCCCATGGAAAAATTTCATCATCTTTCCTTTCCCTGACTGTATAAAAATCAGGATTAATACCGCACTCTTCAAAGGCCTGCATCCAGACTTCGTTTTTATAATATTCGCTCCATGCATCATAAAAGCAGCCCATTTCATAGGCTTTTAAGATAACCTGATTTAAACGTCTGTCGCCTCTTGCCAAAATACCCTCCAGCACACTGACATCCGCTTCATGCCAGTTGTATTTTATGCTCTTTTGGTTAAGCTGTTCTGTAATGGATTTCCGTGTAAGGTAGGCTTTATCCAGAAATTCCTCCTTTCTGCATTGCGGCGCCCATTGAAAAGGGGTAAAGGGCTTTGGAATGAAAAAGGAGGTGCTTGCCACTATCTGTACCTTCCCTGTTCTTTTTTCTTTGGGAACCGTTTCATAAAAGGTGGATGCAATTTTATTGCAAAGCTCTGCAATTCCCCTGATATCGTCTTCTGTTTCAAAAGGAAGCCCCAGCATGAAATACAGCTTTACCCTTGTCCAGCCTCCTTCAAAGGCAAGCTTTGAGCCCTGAAGAATCACCTCTTCCGTAAGCCCTTTGTTAATCACATCCCTGAGCCGCTGACTGCCTGCTTCCGGAGCAAAGGTCAGGCTGCTTTTTTTCACATCCTGTACTTTGTTCATTACATCAAGGGAAAAAGCATCAATTCTCAAAGAAGGCAGCGATATATTTATCTTGCGCCTGTTACATTCTTTAATTAAAAAATCAATTAATTCCGGCAGTTTTGAATAATCACTGGAACTTAATGAACTTAATGAAATCTCTTCATGACCGGTACTTGAAAGCATAGCAATCGCATATTTCTTTAAGAACTCCAGATTTCGTTCTCTTACCGGCCGGTAAAGCTGTCCTGCCTGACAAAAACGGCAGCCTCTGATACAGCCCCTTTGAATCTCCAGAACTACCCTGTCCTGGGTAACCTTAATAAAAGGCACTACAGGCTTTTCCGGATAATAAGTATCGGATACCTCTGTGACCATTTCTTTAAGAATTTTGGAAGGAACATCAGGATACAGAGGCTTCATTTCCGCAATCGTACCGTCTTCCAGATAGGAAACCTCATACAGGGAAGGCACATACATACCGGGAATCCCGGCAGCCTTCCTGAGAAAATCCTTCCTGCTTTCTCCTTTTTCCTTACACTCAAGATATAAATCAAGAAGATTACGATATTGTGTTTCACCTTCTCCAATATAGAAAATATCAAAGAAATCGCATATAGGTTCCGGATTATAACTGCATGGACCACCTCCGATTACTATCGGAGCTTCATCTGTTCTTTCTGCTGAAAGAAGCGGAATCCCTGCCAAATCAAGTACCTGCAGGATGTTGGTATAACACATCTCATACTGGATGGTAATGCCGAGAAAATCAAAATTCCTTACCGCATCCTGGGACTCCAGCGCAAATAAAAGAATATGCTCCCTTCGCATGATTTCATCCAAATCCACCCATGGAGAATATACGCGTTCACACCATACATCCTCAAAGTTGTTCAGCATATCATATATAATCTGTATTCCAAGGTGGGACATTCCGATTTCATAAACATCAGGAAAACACATGGCAAATCTGATTTTAATTTTTTCCTTGTCCTTCATTACGGCATTTACTTCATTGCCGATATATCTGGCAGGCTTTTCCACCTGCATCAGTATTTCATCACTTAAAGCTAATGTTCTCATTTCCAAATCCTTTTCATCCTGCCGCCTTAAAACATGCCGACATTTGACTTTTTACAGCTATATCAGACTCACTGCTTTTTCAGTATAATTGAAATCATATCATAAATCAAATGAATTTAATATATCCGGTCTATCCTTAATCTCAGTCGTTTTTGTGAGCAGCTGGAACAAATCATCTGTTGTCATGCCATAAATATCAATTTTATTTATATCAAGATATATGAATACGCCAATTAAAATGGCTGCGATAAAAAAACGTATGCGGAAACCGCTTAAAATCCGTTCCTTCGGCCGTGCAGCAATACTTTCCTCATATCCCGGCATACAGGCAGCTGTTTCTGTACTGAATAACTCCCTTTTATCTGCTTCACTTCCGATTCCGTATATTAACTGCTCTCTTTCCCTGCATTTCCTTCTGTTATATTGATTCTGCATTCTGATGGAATGTACCAGTGCAAGCTTTTTATCCGTATCAATTTTATTCATTTCATGGTCCTTACTTTTTTAATAAAATATGCACTGCAGTTTGAAACTATGCAGTGCACATCATAAATTCATTTCTTTTTATCGTTTTGAAAGTTCTTCTGTAATTTCCTCCCAGGTCACACCCTTTTCCACCATAAGAACCATTAAATGATACAGAAAATCGGAAACTTCATATTTGATTTCATTGGCATCCGGATTTTTTGCAGCAATCACAATTTCAGTTGCTTCCTCACCTAATTTCTTTAAAATCTTATCCAGTCCCTTATCAAAGAGATAATTGGTATAAGATCCTTCCTTAGGATGAACCTTTCTATCCTTTATTACCTGAAAAACATTTTCAAATACCTTCAAAAGATTCGTATCATTATAATCCTTTTTCATGATTTCATTAAAGAAGCAGCTGTAGCTGCCTGTATGGCAGGCCGCTCCGATTTGGTCAACCTTTGCCAAAATGGTATCCTTATCACAGTCCGCAATTAATTCCTTTACATACTGGAAATGTCCGCTGGTAGCGCCCTTCAGCCAAAGCTCATTTCTGCTTCTGCTGAAATAAGTCATTCGTCCCGTTTTCAAAGTCATCATATAGGCTTCTTCATTCATATAAGCAACCATTAATACTTCATTTGTTCTGTAATCCTGAACGACAACAGGCACATGACCATCAGAATTTTTCTTAAGTTCTTCCCATTTTACTTCAGGCTCAAAGGTATGGACATTAACACCGTTTCCTGCACACAAGTCCTTAATATCATTGATTTCTCTGGCATTTTCATTTACAGCAGGTCCGGTAATACCGGCAATTGCTTCATAGGATAATAATTCAATTAACTTATCAAGGGAAACCTCTGGCAGCGTAACCAGCAGAGGAAGCTTTGATATTTCCATAGCCTGTTTTATGGTTTTTTCATCCAATAAGATAATTTCGTCTGCAAACTCTGAAAGCAGCGATGCATTCGCTTCTATTTCAGGCGCCTTTGCAATACAGGCAACAATTTTATCTTTTCCGAATTTCCGGGAAACTTCTCTCGTGAGCGCTATATTTTCTTCCTTAGAATAATTCAGAACAGCTTTCTTACAGCCCGCATAAAGGAGTTCCTTTACATCCTCCATACGTTTTATGTTTCCCGCTCCTATGATGGGTATCTGCGCCTGAATTGCCATTTCCCTTATAATGGATATGGCTTCCTTATGCTCTTCATCCGTTTTTGACAAATCAAAAACTATCAATTCATCCGCATTATTTTCTCCATAAAATTTTGCCAGCTCCACAGGAGCCCCGCTGACAGGCGTTAAATCCCGAAAGCCTTTAACAGCACTTTTATTCCACAGATAAATGCAGGGAATGATTCTCTTATATGTATTATTCATTCTATAAACTGCCTTTCGTACTTAAAACGTCCTTTATTCTTTCATCCTTAGAAACAGCCATATCCAGAGCCTTGGCAAAAGCCTTGAATATAGCCTCAATCATATGGTGATTATTAATTCCCGAAAGCATCCTGATATGCAGATTCATTCCCGCTGCATAAGATACTGCATAGAAAAATTCACGTACAAGCTCAGTTTCAAGATACCCTACTCTTTCCACGGTAAAATTACATTCAAAAGAAAGATACGGTCTTCCGCACAAGTCAACAGCACACAGTGCCAGGGCATCATCCATAGGAAGAATACAGGAGCCATAACGTTTTATTCCCGCTTTATTGCCGATTGCTTCCTTAATGGCGCTGCCAAGCACAATTCCGGCATCCTCCACGGTATGGTGTCCGTCTACCTGCAAATCACCTTTAATTGTCATATCCAAATCAAAAAAACCATGCCTGGCAAATCCTTCCAGCATATGATTAAAAAACCCGATTCCTGTATCAATGCGGCTGCTTCCGCTGCCGTCAATTTCAAGAACGGCTGTAATATCTGTTTCTTTTGTTTTTCTGCTTACGGATGCGCTACGGCTCATAATAACCTCATTTCCGTGCTTACAGCACTTTACAATCAATAAATATTATGCTTCTTCAAATCTGACTTTTATGGAATTAGCATGGGCAGTCAGCCCTTCTCTTTCCGCAAATAATTCAATATCCTTATGAACCTTTATAAGAGCATCTTTGGAATAAGAAATAATGCTGGTTTTTTTCATAAAGTCATCAACATTTAATGGAGAAAAGAATTTTGCAGTTCCGTTAGTAGGCAAAATATGATTAGGGCCTGCAAAATAATCACCCAAAGGTTCCGAGGAGTATTCACCAAGGAAAATAGCTCCTGCATTTTTAATTTTTGTCATTGTTTCAAACGGATTTGCTGTTAAAATTTCAAGATGTTCCGATGCAATTTCATTTGCTGCATCAATAGCATCTTCCATAGTTTCCGCAATAAAAATATATCCGTAATTATCAAGGGATTCCCTGATAATTCTTTCCCTTGAAAGTTCTTTTGTAAACTGCTCCGCTTCGACAGATACTTTTTCAGCCAGTTCCTTGCTTGTAGTAATCAAGATGGCGCTGGCCATTTCATCATGCTCCGCCTGGGAAAGCAAATCTGCTGCTACATACCTTGGATTAGCCGTGTCGTCTGCAAGGACAAGAATTTCACTAGGGCCTGCAATGGAATCAATGCTTACAAAACCAAAGCAGGCTTTTTTGGCAAGCGCTACAAAAATATTGCCAGGTCCGGTAATTTTATCCACCTTGGGAATGCTTTCTGTTCCGAATGCCATTGCTGCAATGGCCTGGGCACCGCCCGCCTTGTAAATTTCATCAACACCCGCAATATCGGCCGCCACCAATGTACCGGGAGTTACTTTGCCGTCTTTCCCCGGAGGTGTTGTCATAATAATTCTTTCAACCCCGGCTACCCTGGCAGGAAGTACATTCATCAGTACGCTGGAAGGATAGGCAGCCTTTCCGCCCGGCACATATACGCCGGAAATGGAAACAGGCAGAATTTTCTGCCCCAATATGGTGCCGTTTTCCTCAGGTATTATCCAGCTGTTGTGCAGCTGCTTTTCATGGAATTTCCTGATATTTGCAGCTGATTTTTTCATGACATCAATAAATTCCGAATCCACAAGAGTATAAGCCTCCTCAATTTCTTCTCTTGTCACTCGGATATTCCCGGCCGTAATCTTACAGCCGTCAAACTTAAGGGTATAATCAAATAATGCCTTATCCCTGTTCTGCTTCACATTTTCAATAATTTCGTTTACCGTCTGCTCGTATTTTCCATAGTTGGATGGACTTCTCTTTAAAAGCAGCTCAAGCAGATTATTTTTTGTATTTTCATTTAAAGCTACTATGCGCATTGAAACCGCCATTCCTTTCTGTTTTCACTTTTATCTTTTAACACAATTCTTTCAGCTTATCTATTAAATTTCTGATTCTTTCTGTTTCCATCTGCATACTTACCTGATTTACAATCATTCTTGCCGATAAGGGACAGATTTCTTCAAGAACCTGCAATCCGTTTTCACGCAGTGTAGAACCGGTTTCTACAATATCTACAATGACATCGGAAAGCCCTACAATGGGCCCCAGTTCTACAGAGCCATTCAGTTTAATGATATCAACCGTCTGATGCTTCTTATTATGAAAATAGTCTTTTGCAATATTGGGATATTTGCTGGCTACACGAATCATTTCATGGTGCTGCAATAATTCTCTTGCCGATTCCGGGCCGCAGACACACATTCTGCATTTTCCAAAGCCGAGATCCAAAACCTCATAAATCCTTCTGTTTTCTTCCATTATAGTATCGCTTCCCACAACGCCGATATCGGCTGCCCCGTATTCCACATATGTCGGCACATCAGGTCCTTTGGACAGAAAGAATTTCAGCTTTAAGTCCTCATTTACAAATATCAGTTTTCGGGAATCCTTATTTTTCATTTCTTCGCAGGTAATTCCTATCTGCTCTAAAAGCTCCAGGGTTTTATTGGCAAGCCGCCCCTTTCCAAGGGCAAAGGTTAAATATCTTTCATCAATCATTTTTATTTCCTCATTTCCGCTGCAGATTATTCCGATTCTTTTTCGGGCACGAGCACGGTGGGAATTCCCTTCATCCGCATCTCTTTTGCTTTCGTCAGCCTGCTTTCATAATTATCCTTATTATAGGTCAGAACCTTATTTTCACAGGTAACCTGAAATTCATGATTTTGCCTGTTAAGGGCAAGCATTAAATCATCGATAACCACCATGAAGCCGATGGCCGGAGCTGTCTTGCCGAAATAGCTAAGAAGTTTATCATATCTTCCGCCTTTTACAATAGCATCCCCCACCCCATAGGTGTATACCTTAAAAATCACACCCGTATAATAATTATACTTACTGAGCATACCGAGGTCAAAGGAAATATACTTTTCAACGCCGTATGCACAAAGCACCTGATAAAGCTTCTCAAGTCTTTCAACTGCCTGAAGAGAACGCCGGTTATTCACAGATTTCCCTGCTTCTGCAAGCGAGGACGCCGGCCCGTAATAATCTGTTATTTTCAGCAGCATTTCACAGGATTTTTTATCAATGCCGCTTTCAGAAAGCAGGTTCTCAGCGCCAAAAATATTTTTTCCGGAAATATAATCCCTCAGATTCAATTCCGTTTTCTCGTCCAGTCCGGCCTGTTCGCAAAGTCCTTTAAAATATTCCACTTCACCGATACTTAACTGAAATTCCTTTAACCCGGCTGAAAGAAGCGCTTCTATCACCAGGGCAATCATTTCACCGTCGGCTTCCACGCTTCCGTCCCCCATAAGCTCCGCGCCCATTTGCGTTACTTCCTTCAGTTTTCCCTGAAGATTGCTTGTATTGGTAAAGGTATTTCCCTGATAACAGAAACGGATGGGTACATCCTCCTCCATAAAATATTTTGCAGCGCATCTGGCCATAGAGGGGGTGAAATCCGGACGAAGCACCAGTGTATTTCCTTCTTTATCGAAGAATTTATAAAGTTCATTAGACGGCGTTGTGCCTATTTCCTGGGAAAATACATCAAAAAATTCAAAAGTCGGTGTTTGGATATCTTCATACCCGTATAAATTCAGCTGATGGTGAATAAGCTCCTGCGTGGCCCTTTTTCTCGCATATTCTTCTCCATAAATGTCACGTACGCCTTCCGGTGTATGTACCAGTTTCTTATACATAATCAGCACTCCTTATCACTTTATTGATATCTTTGTTACTTTAGCGCATCACAGTGCTAATTCAATATCGCAGTAGCACGTGAAACTATTGACAGTATATAAGAAAAGTATATGAATGTCAAACAATTTCTTAAAAATCTCTGTCCTCCAGATCCTTACTTAAAATATCAAGATAAGGAACTAAAACTCCCTCTTTTTTGGGAAGATAATATTCAGGATTTAATTCCTCCCGGCGGAAGCTTTTGCGGCCTCCTCCTTTTGCCCTGTCCCAGAAGAATTTAAGCATCTCATAAGGCAGATAGTAAAACAAATCCTGATGAGTATAATAAATCAGAAAAAAAGCCACGCCGCCCTGTTTCTCAAACTGCTCCATAAAAATCACCTGATGCTCATGGATATTCTGAAGTGAAAATGTATCCACTGCACATTCCTTAGCATCAAAGCACACCGGAATTCCCTGCACAACACCTATATAATCCACCGTGCTTTTTTTCTCAAAATACGCCAGCGTAATATGTCTGCTCTGTTTATCAATATTAATCGGCGTAATGGGGGTAGGTATTTTTTGAATCAGCGCCAGACCGTTTTCCAGATATTTTTCATTTGTGTGATTGATTAAATCTTCAAGCGTTGAGCCGCGAAGCCCCCTTGAATTCCAGGTTGCCATAACTGTTTTTCCTTATCCTTTAATATTTCTCTGAATACAGCCGGTTCTTCTGACGTAAAAATATAAGACTTTCCCCCAAAAAGGAGTTCATCTTCAGGAAATTCCAGCCGGCAGGCATGAAGCAGCTGGGAAGAAATTCCATATTTTTCTTTATATTTATCATTAAAGCTCCGGTTTCCATATTTGTAATCTCCAAGCAGGGGATGCCCTGCAGATGCCATATGAGCGCGAATCTGATGTGTTTTTCCGGTTATCAGCTCCACCTCAAGATAAGTCATATCAGAAAACTTTTCAAGGGGATAATATCTTGTTTTAATATAAGAACCCTTCTCCGATTCAGAAGATGATATCATTACTTTATTATTTCTTTCATCCTTAATCAGATATCCTTCCAGATTCTCCTCTTTTAAGACGCTGCCCTTTACAAAAAGGCGGTAAAACTTTCGGATACGGCGCTTTTTAATCAATTCATTAAGTCGCTGACTTCCGGCAAGGGACTTGGCGCAGATAATCAATCCGCTTGTATTTCTGTCCAATCTGTTGCAAATGGAGGGCTTAAAGGTGGAAAGAGAGTTTTCCGTAATCTCTCCCCGCTTTAAAAGATATCCAATCAGCCACTCATTGACTGAAACATCCGAAGCCTTTGCTTTTTGTGCAAGAATTCCTGCAGACTTGCCTGCAAGCAGCATATGCTCATTTTCATAAATAATCTCAATATCCTTAAGCTTTTTATAAGCATGCAGATATTCGTTTTCTTTCCTGTCTGCCTGAAAGCCTGTAAAAGTTTCATCGGAAAGAAAAAGAGATACCTTATCGCCAAGGACAAGCTTCTTCCGCCCTTCCGCCTTCTTACCGTTTAATACAATGTTCTTTTTACGAAGCATTTTATAGAAGAATGAAGAAGGCGCTTTCGGTAAAAGCTTTTCCAGGTATTTATCAAATCTCTGTCCTGCTTCATTGGCTGTAATCGTAAACTGATACATAATCTAATCCTTTAAAGTGAAATATCATATAACACGATTCTGATTCCATCATCATGTTCGGGAGTTTTTTCATGCTCCAGTTCATTCAACTGCTTTAAACGCTCACAATATTTCGGAAGCTCTTTGAAAATCTTAACAGTTAAATCCTTATAGCCGCCCTGCTTCAGCATTGTAATCAGATGTTCCTCACAGGCCCTTGCATCGCAATTTTCAAATTCCGTAAAACCACAGATATTTTTTCCATTCACAACCATATGGCTGATGGGGAAATTCTGCTTATAGGAAGTAAAATACATGTCATACATACCTATCAGGCTGCCTTCCTGCGCCGCAATTTTTTCTCTTACAGCCTTACTGCAGCCCTTTGCTTTCATATACATAATTAAATTAACCAGGCTTTTACATGCCGGAAGACATCCCAGCACCGCTACCACGGTCAAAAGATTTTTTTTCGTTCCGGTACTGATAATTCCCACCGCCAAAAGCGCCAATGCAATGGCAAAGAAAAGAATCGTCCTGATAAGTACCTGTTTCCTTTTCACATCCAGATATCCAAAATTTCCTTTCACTGCTTTTTTCATAATTATCTCCTGTTATTTCTTTTTATGAATGTTCCTTATTGCCTTTTTCCTTGCAGGGACGTTCCCTGATATCTGTTTTTGCCCACTCTGTCTGCCGCTCCTGTTGAAATCCTTCTTTGGCTTTCCCTGCTCTTTTGAAGAGAGTTTTCGGGGCTTAATCAAGCATTCCTTATTAAATCAATCCATTCTTCCTGCCTTTTGCAGGGCTTCATAAACAAGTTCATAATTCTCGGGATTCCTGTACTGAATCAATGCCCTCTGCATGGCTTTTTCATGGGGATTCCTGCATACATATACCTTCTCCCCGTTTCTTGAATCAATTCCCGTATAATACATAACCGTGGATATCGTGGAGGGAGTGGGATAAAAATCCTGAACCTGCTCCGGCATATATCCAAGATTCCTTAAATAAACAGCCAGTTCAACAGCCTCCTTCAAGGTGGAGCCGGGATGTGACAACATCAAATAAGGCGCTAAATATTGTTTTTTTCCCAGTTCTTCGTTTATCCGGTTATATTTTTTACAAAACGCTCATACACCTTGTTTTGCGGTTTCCCCATTTTAGAAAGCACTGCATCCGAAATATGCTCCGGCGCTGCCTTGAGCTGCCCGCTGACATGATGCTCTGCCAGTTCTCTGAAAAAATCATCATTTTTGCTTCTTCTATAATGGATTCATGGCTTCTGACCTCTGCACAATCCGACCCTGATGAAAGGTAAGGGCACAAAAGCTGCAGCCGCCAAAGCAGCCTCTGTTGCTGATAAGGGAGAATTTGATTTCCGCAATAGCAGGAACGCCGCCCGGTGTATAAGCATCTGTCTTTCTTCTCTTTTTGGAAACATAATAATGATTTACCATGGAATCCATATTTCCGCCTGAAATCAGGAAACCCAGCCTGGGTCTTCCAAACACGTCAATGCTTTTTCATCCTTCCAGTCAGGCTGGGAAATAATTCCCACATGATAACCGTGAGCTTCCAGTATCCGGCTGATAATGGCATGTCCAAAGGAAGGATGATCCACATATGCATCTCCGATTACATAAACAAAATCCAGCTGCTTTATTCCTCTGTCCGTCATATCCTGTTTTGAAACGGGTAAAAAGCCTTTCGTCAAACTAACCTAATATTATCTCATGATAATTTCTGATATAATAATCTGCCAGTTTCTGTTTATCTTCCTTCTGCTCCATGGAATAAACATCTTCTACGGCACAAACCTTCATCCCGGCTGCCTTACCTGCCAGAATACCCGGAACAATATCTTCAAATACCAGGCATGCGGAAGGCGCAGCACTGCATCTTGCCGCCGCTTCCAGGTAAACATCCGGCGCAGGTTTTCCTTTCTTTACTTCACAGCCCGTTACCACGCACTCAAAATCCCCCGTAAGTCCATGGACTTTAATAATATTTTCCACAAGCTCCCTGGAATTACTGGTGGCAATGCCAAGCTTAATCCTGTTTTTCCTGCAATAACCAATAAATTCCCTTACACCTTCCTTTAAAGGAACCTCATAAGTATATTTATCCCATGCCATCTGATTCCAGTCAGCTTTTATTTTTTCCACGGAATCCGGAATCTGAAATCTTTCCTTCATATATACGGCCGTTTCGGAAAAGCTCATTCCTTCAATATCCGCCTGCAGTCCGTCGGGAAGCGCAATCCCGAACCTTCCCAGGTATTCCACATCTATATCCTTCCAAAGCCACATGGAATCCACCAAGGTTCCATCTAAGTCAAATAAAACCGCATCTATATTTTTGAGCATAAATTATCAACCTCTGTTTCTGTCAATTCCCGTACGCAGCCCTCCTTCAGTTCAGAATCCAGAACAAGACTTCCCATGGAAAGCCGTTTCAAATAGACTACCTTTAAACCAACTGCCTGAAACATCCTTTTTACCTGATGGAATTTTCCCTCCGTAATAGTAATTGTACATGTTTTATCACTTATCAATTCAACTATGGCTTCCTTTGTCAGCCCCTTCTCCCCGATATCAACGCCTTTTTCCAGAATCAGCGCCTTCTCACTGTCTATGGATAAATCTGTTTCCACATAATATTTTTTTGGAATATGTTTTTTAGGCGCCAGGAGATTATGAGCCATTTCTCCGTCATTGGTTAATAATAACAGCCCAACGGTATCCTTATCAAGTCGTCCCACTGGAAAAATATCCCTTATGGGAATCCCTGACAGATTCCCGTCATACAGATTTTCACATTGTTCCCTCAAAAGGTCTATTACTGTTTTACACACGGCATCTGTTGCGGCACTGACAATCCCTGCAGGCTTATTCATCATAAAATACACGAAGGGCCTGTATCTGTACTCCTTTCCCTTAAAGGAAATGATAGCTGATTTTTCATCCACTTTGGTTTCCGGCTTTGATACTTTTACGCCATTTACAGAAACGAATCCTTTTTTCAGGAATGTTTTAACTTCGTTTCTGCTCCCGATATTCAATTCGCATAATAATCTGTCAATTCTCATAAATATTATAATAACACAAAATAAGAAAAGAACCACTGTTTTGAATAAAAAACCCGCTAAGCTTCTTTCCACCGCGGCAGTTTTCGGACTTACCGCAATTATACTGCTTTTCCCTGAAAAAAGCCTTTATTTCGCCTGTAACGGACTGAATCTCTGGTTTGAGAATATGATACCCACACTTTTCCCGTTTATGGTTCTGTCCGGTATTATGATTCGTATGAACCTTACGGACTCTTTTGTAAAATTGCTGAAACCTGTATTACAGCCCATCTTCCAGGTAAATTCAGATTGCTTATATGCAATTATCATTGGATTTCTCTGCGGTTTTCCCATGGGAGCCAATGTCAGCGCGCAGCTCTATGAGAGGGACAAAATCACATACAAAGAAGCTGAATTCCTGCTGTCATTCTGCAATAATATAGGACCTGTTTATTTTATCAGCTTCGCTCTTCCTGCCATTGGGATTATGCACAATATTCTTCCTTTCATATTTGGCATGTACGGGCTTCCTTTTCTATATGGAATCCTGTTAAGATATACCCTTTACCGAAGTGTTCCAAAACCGCAGAATGAGTTAAAAAGGAACACACAGCCTGCCGATTCCTTCCTGCCGGCGCTGGATGAATCCGTTATGGCATCCTTGGGCAGCATTACCAAATTGGGAGGATATATGATATTTTTTAATTTATTAAATATTCTTCCTTTTCTTTTCATTAAAAATCAGTCTTTAAATGCAGCAATCAGCGGCATTCTGGAAATTACAGGCGGCATCAAAGCCCTGTCCGTAAATATGCCGTTTCTGACACTGTGCCTGCTTCCTTTCGGAGGCTTTTCCTGCATTGCACAGACTTACAGCATGATAAAAGGCACCGGTCTTTCGCTGAAAAAATATGTAATCCATAAACTGATTCTTACTGCTCTTTCTGTTCTTTATTATTGTCTTTTAGCCGGAATATCATTTTAACCATGGCAAATAATACAATTGACATAAGCAGGCTGATTAACAAAATCAGGACAATAAGCTGAATCTTTTCTTCCTGGTTCATTTCATTGACGCTGACCGGCTCATATATCATTTCAGGATAAATTTCTTCGTAAACAGCCTCTTCCTCTGTTATTTCTTCCTGAGGCTCCGGAATTGCCGGAATATTTAAAATATTGCTTTCTTTCCATACATCAAAACCATTGTAGGCATTGGTTCTGAGTTCGATATCCTTATTAAAAGGGACGGTGACAGTAAAGGTCAGTTCAGGTTCAGAGCTGTCCCACTCAGGCCTTGGCCAGCTGCAAAGCTCGGAATAAGTATTGCCGCCGTCTAAGCTGTAGTTATAGTATAAAATATAGCTGTCATAGTCCGCCGCCTTCATGTTAACCGTTATTTCACCGTTTTCTTTATCTATGGATACTATCTCTATCCTGCACTCATCGGGCTCTGATTTATCGGGTCTGACAGCCTCGCTGCTGCTTTCTATTTCAACTTTGGGATAATCGCTGTAATCAACTCCCTTTTCCACGCTGGAAAGCCCTAAATATTTTGCAGCCGCCTCAGCATCTGCCCTTCCGAAGGCTTTCAGTTTTTCCTCGCTGTTCTGATAAAAACCTCTGTCATTATCATGGTCAAGATGACAATGCTCAATTAACGCGGAAGGGATATTCAATTCGGAACAATATCTTAAAATTCCGTAATAATCCTCATCATCATCATTCAGCCTTGTTTTAATTCCTCTGGAATATAAGCCCATATTTGTCAGCTGCTCCATTTCAATTTCGGCAAACTGCCTGCCAGCCACATATAAATCCCCATAGGCGGGAACCCAGACTTCCGCGCCGTAAAGATTGTGATTTACGGAACTGTTAAAATGAAGACAAAAAAGAAAATCTGCATTTTTTTCTTTTGCAAAAAGAGCCCTGTTCTTTATGGTCATATCAATATCTGTTGCATGAGTCAGATATACTACAACATTATCATATTTTTCCAGTTCTTCCTTCATGGCATTGGCAACAACCATATTAAGTTCTTTTTCCACATACCCGTCACACTGCGCTCCCAGATTTTCACCGCTGTGTCCCGGATCTATAACAACAATAACCGGCTGTTCATCAGCATAAACATTATCGGACGGAATTAAAAAGGCAAAACAAACTATTAAAATAAACCGCAATGCATTCTTTCCCATATATCCCCCTGTAATTTCATTGCCATACATCAGAAAACCGGCTTACAAAATGGTAAGCCGGTTCTGCTTTTACATTACAACATATCAACACTAATATCATCCGGTGACGATGAATTTTCTGAAGCCTCCCCTGTATATTCGTCCGCTTCCGGCGGATTCAGTTCAACACGGTTTGCATTTACCACATCACTGTAATTTGTCATTGCATTCATAAAGCTTTCGTAGTGATCCTGAGTTGTTTTCATTGTCTGAGTCAAAAGATTCTCTACATTGGCCAGTATACCGTCCGTATACTGCATGGCGGCTGTACGCATATTATTCGCTTCCATAGTGGCATTATCAAGAATTTCCTGAGCCTGATGCGTTGCCATGGTAACTACTTCATTTGCCTGTGCATATGCCTGCTGCATAATCTCATGCTCATTAACAAGTTCACTGGTATGTATCGTTGCTTCATTAATTAGCGCTTCTGCCTTCGCCCTTGCATCATTTAAAATAGCTTCCTTATTGCTGATAATTTTTTGATATCTCTTAATTTCATCCGGCGTTTTCATCCGAAGCTCCCGCAAGAGTTCATCAATTTCTTCCTTATCAACAATAATTTTGGAATTGGAAAATGGCTGATACTTACATCCATCAATATACTCTTCAATTTCATCGATTAGCTGTTCAATTCTGCTGCTCATTCGACTTCCCCCATTTATTTCATATCATATCCAAATTTTTCATATACTTTCTTAGCCACAAATTCAGGAACACACATGGAAATATCCCCATTGAAGCTGGCAATTTCCTTTACACTCGAAGAACTTAAATAGGCGTATTCCAGCTTGGTAGTCAAAAAAACCGTATCCAGCTCTCCCTTTGAAAGTAAAACATTGGTCTGCGCATTCTGAAGCTCATATTCAAAATCAGTGATTGCACGCAGCCCTCTGATTACCACATGAACGTTGCGGGATTTTGCATAATCTACCAATAAACCGCTGAAAGATTCCACTTTAACATTGGGAATATTTTTTGTTGCTTCCTTCAATATATTAACACGTTCCTCTACAGAAAACAATGGAGTTTTTAGTTTATTGTTTAAAACACTTACCGTTAATTCATCGAAAATTTTCGCTGCTCTTTTAATGATATCGAGATGTCCGTATGTCACCGGATCAAAGCTTCCGGGATAAATTGCTGCTTTCATTCTATGACCTTTCTACAAAAAACATGCTTGTTCGTTTTATAGTGTTTTTCCTTATATACCTGAAATCCTAACTCTTCAAGAAAATCAAAATTCTTTGTCAATTCCGCTTCAATAATAATCAGGGTATCCTCCGTTACGTATTTCTGCTTTGCCAAAAGAGGAAACAGGCTTCTCTCATAATCCCCGTTATAAGGAGGATCCATGAAAATAATATCGGCTTCTTTTTCAGAAATTAAAGATAACGCACCAAAAACATCCTGCTTTATCAGTGTAGCTCTATCAGAAAACTTTGTAAATGCAAGATTATCCTGAATACAGGAAACAGCCTCTTTTCCGTTTTCCACGAAATAGGCATGTCTTGCTCCTCTGCTGAGCGCCTCTATTCCAATCCCACCGCTTCCTGCAAATAAATCAATAAAAATACTGCCGGGTATATCCATTTGAATCATATTAAATAGTGTTTCTTTAATACGGTCGGTTGTCGGGCGTGTATCAAGCCCCTCTGGCGTCCTTAATTTTAAACTTCTGGCTGTTCCTGCTATAACCCTCATATCCGTTTCCTATACCCTGACTTTTGTTCCTTTCGTATCTCTTTTTCCAAGCCTTAACTTTGAAAGCTCCATATGCCTGTCTTTATATTCAATAGCTTGTTCCTGTCCGGCCCCGGTATAATATACATTTTCCACATAATCCTTGGCTCCCAGCTTCATCCCGCGCACACCGATGGCGCCCTTTTTCTTTTCAGGGATTTCATCAATAGAAAATTTCAGGAAATATCCTTCGCAGGACTGCAGAACAATATTCTTCTGTTCATTCATAACTGCAACGCTTACTACCTCGTCCTGCTCCTGAAGCTTGGTTGCCGCTACCGTACGCTTTGCCACATCAAACTCTCCACCGTCAACAATCTTAAGCATGGATTGCTTAGTAACAAAAATAACGCGGTAAAGATTTAAGCTGGTCTGGCTGGTAACAAAAATCATGGATTCTTTCTCGGAATTATAATTGCTTACATTATCAATAGGAATTCCTTTATCCCTGAATTTGCCAAAAGGCAAGTCCATTACTTTTACTGTATGGAGCTGTCCTGTATTGGTAAAAATACAAATACGTCCTGTATTTTTACAAGTAAAGACAAATTTATTCTCGGAATCAGCCGCCTCCTTATTTCTCTCATATACAGACAAATCAATTGTCTTTGCGTATCCAAAGCGGTCCATTAAAAATACCACTTCCATCTCTTCTACTTTCTTTTCTTCATAAACAGCTTCCGCCACATTTTCAATAACCGTTTTTCTCGGCTTGCTGTAAGAGCGTTTAATATCGTCAAGTTCATTCATAATAACCTGCGCCATGGAATCCCGCCTTGACAGGATATCCTCATACCGGTAAATATTGGCCATGGTATCTTCATGCTCGTTAATCAGCGCTTCCAGTTCCAAACCGATTAATTTATACAAACGCATTTCCAGAATCGCATTAGCCTGTTTTTCCGTGAACGCAAGCTGGGATGCCATAATTTTAGATTCCTTAAACTTGAATTTAATGCCTTCGGTCTTACCCTCAACCAGACAGGCTTTCGCCATTGCGCGGTCTTTAGAGCCTCTGAGAATCTCAATTACCAGATCAATTACATTGCAGGCCTTAATAAGACCTTCCTGGATTTCCTTTTTCTCAAGCTCCTTTTCCAGCATGGTTCTGTATTTCCTGGTAGCCACTTCAAACTGAAAGTCCACATTGCATTTAATAATCTGCTTCAGACTCATGGTTTCAGGTTTTCCGTCCGCAATCGCAAGCATATTGACTCCGAAGGTATCTTCAAGTCTTGTTTTTTTGTAAAGCATATTTACAAAATTATTGACATCTGCATCCTTTTTCAGTTCTATTACAATACGGATTCCCTCTTTAGAAGACTGATTTGTTATATCCACAATATCCTGTGTTTTTTTTGTTTCCGCCAAAGCAGCCACATCCATCAGAAACTTTCCGATATTGGCACCTATCATAGGATAAGGAATTTCACTGATAACCACATTGGTTTTACCGGCTTTGCCTTTTTCAATATCCACCTTGCCCCTGACTTTTATTTTTCCCACTCCGGTAGCATATATTTCTGTCAAATCATCTTTATTGATTACGATGCCTCCGGTAGGAAAATCAGGACCCTTTACATATTTCATAAGCCCTTCTGTGGAAATGCTTTCATCCTTCATATAAGCCTTGACAGCATCAATTACTTCTCCCAGATTATGAGGCGGTATACTGGTTATCATACCGACTGCAATGCCCTCGGAACCGTTAACAAGAAGATTAGGAAATTTGGCGGGAAGTACGGTGGGCTCCTTCTCCGTTTCATCGAAATTCGGTATAAAATCAACAACGTCCTTATCGAGGTCAGAAAGAAAGGCTTCCTGGGTTACCTTTTCCAGCCTGGCTTCCGTATAACGCATGGCTGCCGCTCCATCGCCTTCGATATTGCCGAAATTGCCATGACCATCCACAAGGGGCAATCCCTTTTTAAAATCCTGAGTCAGGACTACCAGAGCTTCATAAATTGAACTGTCACCATGGGGATGATATTTCCCCATTGTATCACCCACGATACGGGCGCTTTTACGATAGGGTCTGTCATATCTGATTCCAAGCTCATGCATATCATATAAGGTACGGCGCTGAACCGGCTTTAAACCATCTCTTGCATCCGGCAGCGCACGGGCGATAATAACGCTCATGGCATAATCAATAAAGGATTTCTGCATGACCTCGGAATATTCTGTTTTTATAATCTTTTCTTCCATTTATAAACCAAAGCCTTTCTATACATCCAGCTCTGCATCCTGTGCATGCTTGTAAATAAATGCCTTTCTGGGCGGGACATCAGTTCCCATCAGCAATTCGGTTATTTCGGATGCCATGCGGGCATCTTCAATTTCAACCTGCTTCAAAATCCTGGTTTCAGGATTTAAGGTAGTTTCCCAAAGCTGAACCGCATCCATTTCACCAAGACCTTTGTACCTCTGCAGGGTAAAAGGGCCTTTATGTTTTTTCCTGTAGCGTTCCAGCGCCTTATCGTCATAAAGGTATTCTTCCTCCCCCTTACTTGGCATAGCCTTATACAGAGGAGGCATTGCAATATAAACATGACCTTCAAAAATCAGTTCCGGCATAAAACGATAAAACAACGTCAGCAATAAACTAGAAATATGCGCGCCGTCCACATCCGCATCGGCCATAATGATAATCTTGTTATAACGCAGCTTGGTAATATCGAAATCATTGCCGTATCCTTCAGAAAAACCGCACCCAAAAGCATTAATCATGGTCTTGATTTCCGCATTGGCAAGAACCTTATCAATACTTGCTTTCTCTACATTCAAAATCTTACCCCTGATGGGCAGAATTGCCTGATAAGCACGATTTCTGGCTGTCTTTGCACTGCCCCCTGCAGAATCTCCTTCCACAATAAAAATTTCACATTTGGAAGCATCCCTGGATTCACAGTTGGCCAGCTTTCCGTTGGAATCAAAGGAGAATTTCTGCTTTGTCAGAAGATTTGTTTTTGCCTTTTCTTCCGTTTTTCGGATTTTTGCTGCTTTTTCAGCACAGCCGATTATGTTTTTCAGCGTTTCCAGATTTCTGTCAAAGTACCGCACCAGTTCATCGGCTGTTATCTTGCTGACAACCTTGGCCGCATCCTGATTATCCAGTTTTGTCTTTGTCTGTCCTTCAAATCTTGGATCAGGATGTTTTATTGTAATTACGGCCGTCATTCCGTTACGTACATCGGCTCCCGTAAAATTCAAATCCTTTTCCTTCAGGATATTTAATTCTCTGGCATAGGTATTAATAATATTTGTAAAAGCAGTCTTAAATCCGGTCAAATGGGTACCGCCTTCCGCATTATAAATATTGTTGCAGAAACCCAATACATTTTCATGAAATTCGTTGACATACTGAAGGGCTCCTTCTACAGTAATCCCGTCGCTTTCACCTGTAAAATAAATCACATCATGAAGAGATTCCTTGGACTTGTTCATATCCTTAATAAAGCCTACAATTCCGTCAGGTTCATGAAATTCCAAATGCTCCATTTCCCCGTTTCTCTTATCCTCAAATATAATAGTCAGATTGGGATTCAGATAAGCTGTTTCGTGCAGTCTGCTTTTAATATCGTCTTCCTTAAAACGGGTCTTGTCGAAAATAGTGTCATCAGGCAGAAAATTAATGATGGTTCCGCTTCCCTTCGCTTTCCCCACCACCGGCAAAAGGCCGTTAACCAGTGTTGTGACCGGATTACCTCTTTCATATTTATCTTCATAAATATTACCGCCGTTTTTTACCCGTACCGTTAAATGAGTGGATAATGCATTTACAACGGAAGAACCCACTCCATGAAGACCGCCGCTGGTCTTATATGCCGAATTGTCAAATTTACCTCCTGCATGCAGGGTGGTAAAAACAATACGTTCCGCACTGATTCCTTTCTCATGCATTCCAACCGGAATTCCCCGGCCGTTATCCTCAACTGTTGCGGATCCGTCTTCTTCCAGCGTTACCGTAATCCTGTCACAAAACCCTGCAAGATGTTCATCTACTGCATTATCAACAATTTCATATATTAAATGATTCAGACCCTTAGTAGATACACTTCCGATATACATACCGGGTCTTTTTCTTACTGCTTCAAGACCTTCCAGCACTGTAATGCTGGAGGCGTCATAAACCGGTGCTTTTGCCATTTGCCAACCTCTTTCTTACTCATTAAAACATTATATTTTTTTGCAGCAGGCAACTGCAAGAGAACCCGGACCGATATGACAGGCTACACTTAAGGATAAAGGGTCAACCTGAATGTCAAAGCCCGGAAATTCTTTTAATAATTCATCCTTAAACTGCAGTGCTGCATCCAAATCCTTAGTATATGCAACCTGCAGCCAGATATTTTCTTTCGCCGCCCCACCGAACCTGTTTTCCATATCGCTGCGAATAGCGTTAATCATTGTCGTTTTGCCCTGATTTACTGTTCTGGCCTTAGCAAATGCATCCAGCTTTTCTCCCTGAATCTGCAGTACCGGCTTCAGCTTAAGAAGTGTTCCGATAGCCGCTGCCGCAGGCGTAATGCGTCCGCCCTTTTTCAAATAGTATAAAGTATCCAGCATAATATAAATACTGGAATTAAACTTGTCCTTTTCAAGAAAATCCTTGATTTCAGCAGCGCTTTTCCCTTGGGAAACCAAAAGAAGCGCATCCAGGGCAGACTGCCTCTGAGTTACTGAAATACGCTGGTTATTGACAACCTGAACCTTACCGTCGAAGTCATTTGCCAGCATCATTGCACTTTGGCAGGAGCCTGACAATCCGCTGCTCATGGGAATATGAACAATCTCATCATAATTCTTAAGGATTTCCTTCCACAAATCAAGCACTGCTTCAGGCGACGGCTGACTGGTTATTACCTCCGCGCCCGCTTCCAGCTTTTCATAAAATTCCTCCTGTGTCAGATTAATATCTTCAAAATAAGGAACCTCATTAATCATAAACGGCATAGGAAGTACAAAAATCCCCATTTCTTTTCCCTGTGCCTGGGTAATGCCACTGTTACTGTCCGTCATTACTGCTATTTTCCCCAATTGTGTTTCCTCTCTTTCAAATATAGTACTTAAACACAATATCTTGTGCTTAGAAAACATAAACATACGAATATATCATACTGTCAGATTGTTCTAAAGTCAATAAAATTTGCCTGATTTTGCTCTAAATACCTTTTTATGGAAGCATATTTTTCTGTTTCAAGATTTTCATCTTCATTCATAATATCATCCACTGTCATACTTACCTTTTTCAGCAGTCCGCTGTCCTGATAAATATCCGCAATTTTAAATTCCATGTCCCCACTTTGCCTGATTCCGAATAAATCGCCCGGTCCCCGCAGCTTCAAATCTTCTTCCGCAATAAAAAAGCCGTCATTGGATTTGTTCAGAATCCTGAGTCTTTCCATTGACTGTTCTTTGTCAGTTCCGCTTATAAAAATGCAATAGGACTGCGCACTTCCTCTGCCGATTCTTCCGCGAAGCTGATGTAGCTGGGCAAGCCCGAAACGTTCCGCATTTTCAACCATCATCACTGTTGCATTAGGCACATTAATGCCTACTTCAATTACTGTAGTGGAAACGAGCACATCTATATTTCCTGCACTGAATGCTTCCATGATTCTTCTCTTTTCAGCAGCTTTCATTTTACCATGCAAAAACTCCACATGAACCTTTTCCGGCAGTTCGTTTTTTATTTTTTTTGTATATTCTACTACATTTTCAATATCCCCAGCATTTTCATTTTCATCCACCATAGGGCATATTACATAAACCTGATGCCCCTTTGAAACTTCTTTTTCAATAAATTCATACGCCTTTCTTCTATAACCTGTATTTACTACACAGTTTTTAACAGGGAGCCTGTCAGCGGGCAATTCGTCCACCATGGATAAATGCAGATCGCCGTATAAAATAATCGCCAGCGTTCTTGGTATGGGCGTAGCGCTCATAACAAGAACATGGGCATGGTTTTTTCCCTTATCGCTTAAGCTTTCTCTCTGCTTCACGCCGAATCTGTGCTGTTCGTCTGTAATAACAAGGGCAAGATTCCGGTAATTTACTTTTTCCTGAATCAGCGCATGTGTACCGATAATAATATTTGCTTCTCCTGATTCTATTTTTTCGTATATCTTCTTTTTGCCTGCAGCTGTTACTGAACCGGTTAACAGTACCGGATTTAAAGGCAAATTATATTTAGCAGTCATGGAAAGCAGCTGCTCATAATGCTGCTGCGCCAGAATTTCGGTAGGCGCCATTAACGCTCCCTGATAGCCATTTGAAACAGTCATAATCAGAGAAAGAAAAGCCAAAATGGTTTTTCCTGATCCCACATCTCCCTGCACAAGCCTGTTCATAACCTTTCCGCTAAGCAAATCGGCTTTAATTTCCTCCCATACCCGCAGCTGAGCTTTTGTCAGCTGATAGGGAAGGGCCTCTATCAAACGGGCGGCATCTGCCGTTTCAAGCATAGGATAAGAAGAAGCCTGCTCCTCGTTTACAGCCTTTAATTTTTTTAAGGACAATAAAAACAAAAAAAATTCATCAAAAGAAAGCCTTTTTCTTGCCGCAAGCATATCCTCATAGTTTTTGGGAAAATGTATGTCTTTAAATGCCTGTTTCCTTGAAATCAGCTTATATTCCCTGCATATAAATTCAGGCAGATATTCCTCTTCCCCGGCGGCTTCCAGTGCCTGCTTCATTGCTTTCATTACAGTATTGTTGGTAAGTCCCGCCGTTAATCCATAGCATGGCTGAAGACTGCCTGTCTTTTTTGCATATTCCTCATAAGAAAAAAGCTTCGGCTGATCCATCCTGAGCACTTCCCGTTCCGCCTTCAGTTTTCCTCTAACAAGATATACGTTGCCGCTTCTCAGCACATTTTTTAAATAAGGCGCATTAAAATAAGTAATGGCTACCCGCCCTGTTTCATCCGCTGCAAATCCCGTTCCAATGGTCAGCTGCCTTATCTTTTTCCATTGAAAGCCCGAAAGCAGTGTAAGTTCCAAAGTTACAGGCTCATTCAGAGGCGCATCAGCAACTTTTACGGGAGGGCCGAACAGTTCATAATCTCTTGGAAAATGAGTAAGCAAATCTTTCACCTTGTAAATGTCCAGTCTGTTAAAAAGCTTTGCCGTTTTATCCCCGATTCCTTTTAAATTCGTTATATCATCCGAATAGTCCATAATATATAGCCTCAAATTCAAATGTTTTTATACAAAAAGGACGGTATCTGCCGTCCTTTTGTTAGTTCTTTATCAGTGTGATTATTCAGCCGAAACAATATAATAATAAATAGGCTGTCCGCCAAATTGCAGTTCCACATCACAGGAAGGATAGGCTTCTTCAACCCTGGCTTTTAATTTCTCAGCATCCTCCTCCGTGACGTCAGCACCGTAATAAATACTGATTAATTCCAGGGAATCATCCATCATTTCCTGAACCATTGAGAATGTAACACCTGATACATCCGTTCCCACCGAAAGGATTCCTGCATCTCCAATGCCCATGTAATCTCCCTGCTTAATCTCTTTATTATCAATAACAGTATCCCTTACCGCATAAGTAACCTGTCCTGTTTTTACATTGCAGATTTCAGAATTCATGGTTTCCGCATTATCTTCCGCTGCCATATCGGGCACATAATTAATTACCGCTGTAATACCCTGCGGAACTGTCTTGGTAGGAATTACAATAATCTTCTTATCCTCCACCATAGCCTGCGCCTGGTTTGCCGCAAGAATGATATTTTTATTATTTGGAAGAATAAATACTGTATCCGCATTCACCTTATCAATGGCGTTTAGCATATCCTCCGTGCTGGGATTCATGGTCTGTCCGCCCTCAATAATATAATCCACTCCAAGCCCTTTAAAAATTTCATTGATACCATTACCAACTGACACGGCAATAAAACCGGTATCCTTATGAGGCATTTCTGCTTCTTTTTCCTGCGTTTTTGCGGTTTCTTCCCTTTTGAAAAGCTTTTCCTGATGTTCAAGGCGCATATTATCAATCTTCATGTTGGAAAGAGCGCCGTATTTCAAAGCTTTCTGAATTGCAAGACCCGGGTCATTGGTATGTACATGTACCTTGACCACATCATCATCCGCAACCACAACAATAGAATCACCGATTGATTCCAGATATTCTTTAAAATCAATTTCCTGCTTAATATTGAAATTTCTGGTCAGCATAATAATAAATTCCGTACAATAGCCGAATTTAATATCCGCTTCTGCCTGTGCATCCATATTCATCTGAGTGGACTTCACATGTGTTACTTCAGGAATTGACAAATCAATTTCTTTACCCAGGAATGCATCATAGGCTCCTTTTAAGACCTGTATAAGTCCCTGTCCGCCGGAGTCCACTACGCCTGCCTGCTTCAAAACCGGAAGCATTTCAGGAGTTTTTTCCAACACCTCATCAGAATACTTAATTACTTCATCAATAAAATAAGATAAGTCTTCACAGCCTTCTTCCGCAAGCTGCCTTGCTCTTTCACTGCCGCCTCTTGCTACTGTGAGGATAGTGCCTTCTTTGGGCTTCATAACAGCTTTATATGCCGTTTCCACTGCTTTTTCAAAAGCATCTGCCAAAACACCCACATTTAACTCTTCATGCTCTCTGATTGTTTTGGTAAATCCTCTGAACAGCTGTGACAGAATAACGCCGGAGTTTCCTCTGGCGCCGCGCAGGGAACCGGATGAAATTGCTTTGCATAATGAAAGCATATCAGGTTCTTCCATTGCAGAAACCTCTTTTGCTGCAGACATAATCGTAAGCGTCATATTAGTACCGGTATCACCGTCCGGTACGGGGAACACATTTAAATCATTAATCCATTCCTTTTTGGATTCCAAATTTTTTGCACCAGCTAAGAACATCTTTGAAAGTAACTTAGCGTCGATTGTATTAGCCACAATATATCCTCCTTAATCAATCACTCTAACACCTTCAATAAAGATGTTTATTTTTTCGATTTCGATTCCGGTAAATTCTTCTACCTTATATTTTACATTGCTGATTAAATTATCAGACACCGCAAGAATACTTACGCCATATGCGACAATTACATGAAAATTCAATGTAAGCTTATTATTCCTGATAGAAACATTTATGCCTCTGGTCATGCTGTCCATTTTCAGCAATTTAACCAGACCGTCCTTCACATTAATGCCTGCCATGCCGACAATACCGAAACATTCCATAGCCACGCTGCCTGCGTACTGGGCAATTACTTCATTATCAATTGTAATATTCCCCATATGGGTATTCATTGAAGAAGATTTCATAGGCTGCCTCCTTAAATTTTACATATCTATCCAGGACCTTGTCCTTAATAGTCACAATCACATATTTTGATTATACCCTTAATTCCCAAAAAATGAAACCACAAATTTCATGATTTGTAATATTTTGAAAAATGTTTTTTAGTTCGTTTAAAAACATTTTAAATTTTTACTTGCATTATTAGTGTTTTTCTGATATTATACAACTGTTGCGGATATATCCGCATAAAATTAAAAAATAAGCACATAGATATTATTAATTGTTAGGAGGTGCAACGATGGCTAAATGTGATATTTGTGGTAAAGGCGTTCATTTTGGTAATAACGTAAGCCATTCTCATAGAAGATCTAACAGAATTTGGAAATCCAATATTAAAAGTGTTAAATGTAATGTAAACGGAACTCCTAAAAGAATGCACGTTTGTACAAATTGTTTAAAATCCGGAAAAGTTGAAAGAGCTTAGTTTTTAAATGGATTTAAAGCTGCTATACTGAAAAGTATAGCAGTTTTTTATGCAATGAACAATGTGCCAATTAAGCCTGCATTCCCATCTCATAATCCTTTTTCAATTCTTCATATACAGAATTGATAATCAAAACCATTTCGTGATCTCCGGCAATATTATCAGGATGAAACATCTTAATTAAATCCTTATACCGCTTTTTCAACGCAAGCTGGCTTTTCACGCCCTGAAACAAAAACCGGGCCATATCCGTGCTCTTCTCCTGCTTTCTAAAGCTTTCATGAGCATCCCTGTGGGCTTCAAAATTTATTTTTTCTTTTTCCAGTTTTTTCCTTTCTTCATCAAGCTGTATAAATCCGTTTTTCAGGATGTCCATCTTTTTTTCAAAAAATACTTCATCTTGTTTCAGACGTTTTCTTTCAAGTTCAAGACATCCTTTTATTTCTTTCATTTCTTCCTGAAATTTTTTTCTTTCTTTCAGAAATTCTTCTTCCAGACATTTTAATTCGTTTCTGGCCATTTCAATCCTGATATTTTCCTTAAAAAGCCATGTTTTCAATTCATCCAGTTCTTCTTTGGGGCTTTCCGCAAGCTTTTCCTCGAAAGCCTGTCCCATATTTACGGTTTCATTAAAAGTTTCCATATACTTATCTCCGGTAAACAAATCAGTCACAAATCAGTCACAATAGAAAAAATTATATCCTATTAACAAAAGTAATGCAATAATAATCAGCCCAATTAAATAATGGCGGGCAAGAAAAAGCATAAGTAACATTCCAACTGCAATCCAAAACGCTATAAATCCAATCATCTTTTTCATGCTGCAAAACCTACTTATGCTTCTTAATTCATCTTATGCAATTAAAAGGCGTTTATTGCCTGTCCTGATTATCTTCCTCAGGAAAAGCAATTTCAACCGCTTCTTCATCCTCAATCATTTCTTCCTTCGGAGCCGTAAATTTATCCACAATGTCAGGAATCATATCGAGTACCTTGGTCATGGTATCCTGATTCTTAATATTTACCAGCTTAGTGGTTCCGTTTTTGATAACAAGCACAGCACTTGGAGTCATTTTCCCGCTGAAGCCGCCGGCACCGCCGTTTTTCTTGTCGCCAACACTGGCTCCGGCTCCCACGCCAAAGCTGACATCCACAAGAGGTAAAATAATAGTATCGTCAGGAAGCTTCGTTGCTTCACCGACTACCGTCTTTGTGGATAAAATAGTATTCATTCCCTTCATCAGGGAATCGATTACCCCTGAAAAATTATTTTCTGCCATTGATACTGCCTCCCTTTTTGAATAATCGTATTACCTTGCGCAAATCTTTATTGAAATATACTTTAGCTGCTGTTTTCAAAATCCGAAACGCCGTAACCTTCCCTTTGATGAAAAAATCTCCCTCAAAAACAGAATTTTCAAAATCAGGTGTAATACTAATATGATTTCCAATTAACGGATATAAAATACCCTGCAGGGAAAGTATTTGGGCCGTACTGGAAGGTTCTCGCAGACCAATTAGAAAATTTCCTGTAATTTTACCGGGAAGTATGCTTTTCACAAGCTTAAAAGCTTCACTTCTGCATACCTGAAACGCTCTTTGAAAACTATCGCTTTGAATAATTGTAATATAAAACCTTATATTTTGAATAATCTCTTTAATTCTATCACATATTCTGCATATTGTGTACTTAATATTTTTCAATACTGCAATCAGTTTCCGGATAAACTTTAAAGCCGTCGGGTTTTCTTCCTCTTCCTTATCCTCAGTATGTCCGGATTCAGGCTCCGGATCTGTACTGTATACATCAGGGCTTTCTGTTTTAACGGCTTTTCTTTGTTCGGTTTTTCTTTGTTCGGTTTTTCTTTGTTCAACTTCTCTTTGTTCAACTTTTCTTTGTTCTTCAGATTTCTTCTCCGATTCCTTCTCAGATTTATTCTGTGTAAAAGCTTCCTCTTCCGCTGCCTCTTTTTCCTTCCGCTGTTTTCCGGCATCGTCCCGCTTTCCTTCTTGTTCCTGCTTTTTCTCCGTCTTTTGTGCCGTTACTTCCTTCTTTCGGGTAGAAAAAAATGTAAAACAGAAGATTCTGACTTTAAGAAAGGGTTCTTCCGGATATCGGAAGGCGGCATTCAATATATGTAACAGCCACGTAATTTTTACAGCAGCTCTTACCGGCACCTCATCTCCTTCTTTGCGATATCCCTTTATCTGATACCGGACAGGCACGAAAAGAACCAGCAGCAATATTGCTGCTGTCAAAGCCAGAATGCACAGCAGAACAATTCCTATTATTTTTAATATACCTAAAAGCACTGTAATCATTCTCTATCTCCAGATTGTTTTGTTCGCAGTTTTAAATATTCCTTCAAATTACATCCTCCTGTGGCCTGAAGACATTCTTTTGTAATCTGCACGATAATATCAACAGCCTCATCATAATTTGATGCAATTCCCACGATAATGGGCGGGTGATATCTGTAGTATTTCTGTTTCAGATAGGCACTGTGAAATATTTCCAGCTGATCATCTCCGGCCGCTATACAGATAACATAAATCAGCTGTCCCGCATGACGTTTTAATTTTCTTTTAACTTTAGCCGGTTCTTTTACAGTATCACCAATATAAAGATATTTATAAAATTTCATTTTCCCAACTCCATTGTTTTCAGGCATCAAAATAAGCGTCAAAAATCCGCTTGGCAATAGGCACTGCATAATCTCCGCCTGCTCCGGCTCCTTCTATGATTATTGTTACGCAGATTTCCGGATTTTCCACCGGGGCAAAGCCGGTAAACCATGCATGACTGTCGCCCTTTACGGTACCGTATTCTGCCGATCCTGTCTTGCCTGCAGCGGTATAAGAAAGCCCTTTCAGCCTTGAAGCCGTCCCCTCCGTTACAACACCAGCCATTAAATCGGTTAAAATTGCAGCTTCCTCTTCACTCATGATCTTCTTATATGATGACGGGCTGAAGCTTTTTATTATACTTCCTGCGCTGTTTTCCACATGTTCTACCACATAGGGCTTCATTACCGTTCCACCGTTGGCAACAGCACAGGTTATCATATTCATATGCATCGGTGTGATAGCGGTTGTTCCCTGTCCAATGGAAACCTGCATCATATCGGAATCCGCCATATCATCGCTTACATCTATTCTGCTTTGACTGTAATTTAAAGTAAGTGGCAGATTCTGATTAAACATTAAATCCGATAAAGTACCGGAAAATGCATTTCTGTCCAATGACAAGCCTATATTGGCAAAGGAAGTATTACAGGACTTTGCAAAGGATTTTTCAAAATTTACCATTCCATGAACAGTTCCATGATAGCATTGAATTCTGTCCTGTCCACTGGTAATGACACCGGTACAATTGTAACTGTAATTTTGATAAGCGTCCGGATTTTCCCTGATATACTCCAGCGCTGTTATAATTTTGAACGTAGAACCCGGCGGATACAAGCCCTGGGTTACCCGGTTTAACAAAATCCCGCTGTCGCTGTCTGTCCGCAGTTCCTCCCACTGTTCTTCGATTGTTTCCGGATTAAAATCAGGTTTGGATATCATTGCAAGTATTTTGCCTGTAGAAGGTTCCGTAACCACAATAGCTCCGCGATATACTCCCAGAGCCGTGGACGCCACCTGCTGCAATTCCACATTCAAAGTAGTATATACATCATCTCCCGGATACTTTTCCTGATTAACATCCAGGCTTGCTTTCTGGGATAAGGGAGCATTGGAATTAATCAGGTAATAATTTGCAAGCGATTCAATTCCCATTCTTCCGTTTACGGAATAACCCACAATATGGGAAAAAAGATTCTGATAAGGGTATTCCCTTATTTCATTTCCATTCTCATCTTCCACTGTCTTTGCAAGAATCTCCCCATCAGCCGAAAAAATAGAACCTCTTCTGTTCTGGGCAAGAAGCATCTGTTGTCTTCCGTTATAACTGTTATTAATCAGTTCCTGCTTATGGGTTGCAGAATAATAAGTAATATAACCAATCATTCCAAGAAACAGGAATGTAAAAAACCACGTAACCAGCATAATCTGCCGGTTTTTCTTCCTTTTTACTTTATTACGCTTATATGATTTCGTCGTAATCCTCACCGGCCTCTCTCATATCGTCTGTTTCATCGCTGTCTTCAACCTCCCGCACATTTCTTACCGCCGGAGATTTTTTCTTTTTCGTAACCTTCTCTTTTTTTCTTTTCTGTTTTTCCTGAACAGCTTCATCTTCCCTGATCATGTAAAGGCCTTCTATAACGGAAAACATAATAAGAGTTGCAAGGACAGAGCTTCCTCCATAACTGATAAGAGGCAGGGTAACGCCTGTCAGCGGAATAAATTTAGTCCCTCCGCCTATGGTTAAAAATACCTGAAAAATATAAGTCACCCCAAGTCCGAAGGCCGTAAGCTGATAAAACTTATCATTCAGCTTAACCGCTATATTCATAAACATAATAAAACTGCTGACACAAATTAAAATCAGGCAGACTGCAAACAGAATTCCAAGTTCTTCTGCAATGGCCGAAAAGATAAAATCCGCTTCTACAAAGGGAATAGCCTCCGGTGTCCCTTTATATAATCCCAGTCCGAACCAGCCTCCGCTGGAAATGGCAAACAGCGACTGTGTAATCTGATATCCCGCCGAATCAATTACACTCCAGGGGTCCTTCCACGCCTGTACCCTGACCTGCACATGGGAAAACACCTTAAAGGCAATATAGGCCGCTGCTGTACCGCCCGCACCGCCTGCCAGAAGATAAATAAAATTGCCTGTAGCAACAAAAACCATAAACACATATACAATAAAAAATATTAATGCACTTCCCAAATCCTTTGAGCAGACAAGTATAATAACATGCGCAGCTGCAATAACTGCGGTGGTAAAAACCTCAAAAAATCCGGAAGCCTGATATAATGCACTGGCCACAAAAAAAACAAAAATAATTTTCACAAATTCTGAGGGCTGAAAAGTAATTCCCGCAATCGAATAAGACAATTTGCTCCCGTAAGTCGTCTGCCCCAATATTAAAACCACTGACAATGCGGCGATTCCCACCAATGCATAAATCCATTTCAGTCTTTTAAGAAACTTGAATTTATGTATAAAAAACGGAATAATCAAAGCAATTACCAGAGAACCTGTTACTATAATAAACTGCTTAATTGCTTTATCATAAGATAATCTGGTCAAAATAACAAAGCTGATGCTTAAAAGTGTACACATATTATTAATCACCAGGCGGTTGCTTTTTGGATAAAGCATCCTGAATAACACGACAGCCGCATACAAAATAATCTGCTGAAACGCATAAAAAAACAAATACATAATATCGCTTGTTTCAAAGCAGATTACAATAAAGCAGCTGAAATGAACGGCAAACATTAATATATTTTGCCTTGCATAAATGCCATTCCTTCTTCCTTCATCCGAAAAGCGGAAAACTGCAAAACATTCATAAGTATATAAAGCAATCAGCAGCGTAATTATATATTTTGAAAATTCGCTGATATATAACTCCATCTATTCTACTCCTCGTTTATAGTGTCCGCTCGTAAACTCTTTATAAAAAGGTTCCTTATACTGCTTAAAAAGTCCCTTGAAATATCTGATAATATTCTCTGTTTCCTCCCGTCCTTCCACTGTAAAATCCAAACGGCTGATTTCAGGGACCGAAGTTTTTTTCATGAACAGCTTATGCAGGGAAAGCGGTACACTGTTGTATATAATATTATAACAGTAAAGGCAGTCGGTATAAACAGGAAATTCTTTGCTGTAACGGTCGGATAATGTAAGAAACCCGGGAATTCTGCCGCATTTATCCGATGTTTTCCTTATGCAATTGGCTGAAATCATCATGGGAAGCCTGCCGTATACCATGGCAGATAAAAAATAATTTTTCCCCGTTTCCTTTTTCAGTTCCATAAGCTCATGATAATTAAGCTCTGCCGGCAGGTAAATTTCATCAACATGTTCTTTCAGAAACCGGCAGGCGTAGCTGTTCCATGTATATAAATTTATATCCGAAACAATTTTTTTCTTAAACTTCCTCTGTTCCAGAAAAGAAAGTGTTTCCAGATTACGAACCAATGCCCCTTCAAAAACATCTTCCTCTAAAAGGTGAAACAATTCTTCCATTCTGTCCCTGTCTTTATCCCGGACAATGTACGGAAAAGTAAGATAAAACGCACATCCCTGCTTCCTGAAATCCGATAATTTTAAAACGAGTTCTTCCCTTATCTGAAGCCTGTCAATATAAATCCTGCGGCAGCCTTCTGAAACTGCTGCAAGAAGCTGCTCCATCGTATTTACAAGCGCATGCAGACCCTGACTGCGGGCTTCCAACGTTCCTTCTCTTTCTTCCTTAAAAGAGAAATCAGCCCCGCTATAGGCAGCTCTTTTTCTGTCTGAGTAACCAAAACCGTTTAATTCCGTTATTTTTTCTTCAAGTGCGTTCACCGCCGCTCTTCTAAGACGGTTCAGACTGCTGACCGGCAAAAAGACATCTTTACCGGCATTTATCTGTATATGCTCAATTTTAAAAGCGGTTCCGCCGCTTTTTAGCAGCTGTTCTTCTATTTTCTGAACAGAAAGAGGCTGTTTTTCCGCTCTTTGCACCAAATCCCCGAAAACGGTAATTTCAGCGTTATCAGCCATAAGCTTCATTCCTGCCGGCTGTCCTGCTTTGAGCACTGCCCTTGCTTTGACAGAAATCTTTCTCTCTGTTTCAATGTAATCTTCTCTGATTTTTTTTAGCAATGCTTCATCACTTCCGGAATAGGCAGGAGAAGCTAATGTAACCATATCTTTTCCGTTATATTTCTTATAATATCCTTCGCCGATGCCTGTCCTGATATATAACGACTTTAAATAATCTAAATCTTTATCTTCTATCTGATATATTTCAGGATTTTGATAATACAAATCAATATACTTGCGGTAAACCGCAGTTACTCCGGCAGCATACTCCGGCTTTTTCATTCTGCCTTCTATTTTAAAGGAATCGATTCCCACTTCTATCAGCTCCGGTAAAAGAAACAGCGTACATATGTCCTTCATACTTAAAGGATACTCTTCTTTTCCGCCATTTACTCTGTAAGGCAGGCGGCAGGGCTGGGCACAGCGGCCTCTGTTACCGCTTCTTCCGCCCAAAATACTGCTAAAAAGACACTGTCCTGAATAGCAATAGCACATGGCTCCGTGAACAAAGGTTTCTACTTCAATATCCACGTTCTTTTTTATCTGTTTAATTTCCTGCAAAGATAACTCCCTTGCAGGCACAATCCGGGATGCGCCTTCCCTTTTTAACAACTGCGCACCGTAACAGCCTGTCACTGTCATCTGTGTGCTTACATGCAAATCTAAGCCCGGAAAATGCTTACGTATAAAGCAAAAAACACCCATATCCTGAATGATGACGCCATCAAGACCCGCTTCGTAAAAGGGCGTTAAAAACTCATACAAGCCTTCAAGTTCTTTTTCTTTTACAAGCGTATTGACAGTCAGATATATTTTCCTGCCAAATAAATGGGCCAAATGAATTCCGCGGCAGATTTCCTCTTGTGAGAAGTTTTCTGCATAGGCTCTTGCTCCAAAAGCATTACCACCCAGATAAACAGCATCTGCACCAGCGGCAATGGCACCCATAAGCGCCTCAAAATTTCCTGCCGGTGCCAATAATTCCACTTTTCTCATAACATTCTTACCACCAAATAGCAGCTCTCCCTTTGAGCCGTTTATTCCCCGAGCAACGAGCCAAACAGCCATGCTTGCATGGATATTTGGCGACTGCC
>CAZDPE010000007.1:0-48114 GCA_964507235.1 uncultured Lachnospiraceae bacterium | reverse complement strand
GGCAGTCGTCAAGGTCATGCAAGCATGACTTTGACTCGTTGCTCATGGGAATGAACTTCTGCCAGCTTATGAATGGATGCTGAACTGTTACTATAATAAGGCCCTTCAGGAAGGAACCGTTCATGTTATTTAATTCCTATATTTTTATATTTCTGTTTTTTCCATTGACATTAATAGGATATTACGGATTAAATTATACCGGAAAATATAAGGCATCTCTTGCCTTTCTTGTGGGCATGTCCCTGTGGTTTTACGGCTACAATAATATTAATTATCTTATCATTCTGATTATCAGCATCTTAATTAACTACGGCATAGTTACGGTGCTTTCCTCAGTCACTGCCTCCTCCATGAGGAAACTGTGCCTATGGGCAGGCATCCTCCTCAATATCGGCATTTTATTTTACTTTAAATATTATGATTTCTTTATTGAAAACATCAACAGCGCCTTCAAATCGGATTTTCCGCTGTTAAAGCTGATTTTGCCCCTGGGTATCAGCTTTTATACCTTTCAGCAGTTATCCTATGTGATTGATTCTTATCGAAAGGAATGTGAAAAATACAGCTTTCTTGAGTATGCCGCCTATGTGTCCTTTTTCCCCCAGCTGATAGCCGGCCCCATTGTATATCACAGCGAGCTGATTCCTCAATTTCAGGATATCCAAAACAAAAAACTGAATTTTGAAAATTTAAGCCGCGGTCTTTACGCCTTTTCTCTCGGCCTTGCCAAAAAGGTACTGATTGCAGATACCTTTTCTAAAATTGTTACTGTAGGCTACGAAGATATCGCCGGATTAAACAGCAGCAGCGTGATTCTGGTTATGGTATGCTATTCCCTTCAGATTTATTTTGATTTCAGCGGCTATTGCGACATGGCATACGGCATGGCTTATATGTTAAATATTAAACTTCCATTTAATTTTAATTCTCCTTATAAGGCTCAATCTGTTTCTGAGTTCTGGGACAGATGGCACATGACCCTTACAAGATTTTTCACAAAATATATTTATATTCCCCTTGGAGGAAGCCGGCAGGGCAAAATGCGGACATACCTTAATGTCATGATTGTATTTCTGGTAAGTGGTCTGTGGCATGGCGCAAACTGGACCTTTATTATCTGGGGTGCCCTTCACGGCATTGTTTCGGTATTTGAAAAAATAATAAAGACCTCCGGGTGGAAATTGCCGAAATATATCAGAATGATTTTAACCTTTATTTTTGTTACCTTTGCGTGGAGCCTTTTCAGAGCCCCTTCCCTTTCAGCTGCAGGCCTTTTATGGCATCAATTGTTCCATGCAGGATTTGGGCCCGTATATCAGCCTATTATTGATAAATTCCGCGATTTAACAGAATTAAGCTTCCTGTACAGGGCAGGCCTTAAAGGTCTGATAAACAGATATCCCTGGCTTATGCTGACGGGCTTTACGGGCATATGCCTGCTGGCCTGCTTCACCCTGAAAAACACCCAGGAAAAAACGGCCCGTCTGACTTTAACCGCAAAAAAATGCATCACTGTAGCAGTTCTGATGTTTTGGAGCATTTTATCATTGTCTGAAATCAGCGAGTTTTTGTACTTTAATTTTTAAAGGAAAGGAAATGGAAATGGAACAACAGAAAGCTAAGAAATGGTTTATCAAGTGCATAGTGCTTTTGGCAGCTGCATTGTTTTTGACAGCTCTGGTTGTTGCGGCAGTGGATCCTTATTTTCACTATCATAAGCCTTTTCCCTTTTTATCATACCGGCTTTATGAAGAAAGGTATACCAATGACGGCATTTCCAGAAACTTTGATTTTGACGCCATTATTACAGGTACCTCCATGGCGCAGAATTTCAAACCCAGCGAAATGGACGCTCTCTTTGGCACGCATTCCGTGAAAGAAACCTTTTCAGGAGCCGGCTATCAGGAGCTTGCGGAAAATCTTGACCGGGCGCTTGACAGAAACAAGGAGTTGACAACAGTTCTTTGGGCAGTAGATTATAACGGATTTTTCCGGGATTATGACTGGGCACAGTACGATGCCTACCCCACCTATCTTTACGACAATAATCCGTTTAATGATGTTTCTTATTTATTTAATAAGTCTATTCTTTACCATGCCGTACTGCCAAACATCACCATGACTCTGACGGGCGAGCCCAGCACCACCATGGATGAGTATTCCTCCTGGGAACGGGAAACGGGACTTGATATCATTCTGCAATCCTACGACAGGAATAACGTTTCAGAAGAGCCTGTGCTTACTTTCGGGGAAGAAGAATATGAGGCTGTGGTAAAAACAATCAGCACAAACATTGTCCAAACGGTAAATAAATATCCGGATGTTACCTTTTATATTTTTTATCCGCCTTACAGCATCTGCTACTGGGATGCCCTGAACATCAAAGGCACTATTATAAAACAGACTATGGCGGAGCAGACAGCTACGGAGCTTTTGCTGGAATGTCCTAATGTAAAACTTTTTAACTTTTTTGACCAATACCAGGTCATCTGCAATCCTGATTATTATTGCGATGACGGCCACTATAACGCTGAAGTAAATTCCATGATTTTGAAATGGATATCCGAAGGCACAGGACTGATTACAAAAGAAAATTATCTGGAAAAGCTGGAACAGGAAAGAAAATTCTTCTTAAATTACGATTACGACAGTATTTATACACAATCAACAACTCCGCTGCAAAGCACAATGCGTCCTACGGACGCTATGGTATTGCCCCCGCAGCATTCGTCAGGGTCATGCAGGCATGACTTTGACTCATTGCCCGCGGGAATAGAAGGCTCCTACTGCCGAAGCGGTATCACGATTTTCTCATACAGCTTCACCACACGGTAAAAACAGCGGGGACTCAGCAAAAACAGCTTCATCCTGAGCTTGTCACCTGCAGGGACAAAATCTTCCTTGTAAATACGGCGGACCGTTGTTTCTTCTTTTCGGAACAATTGAACCATCTCCCTGCCGGACGCTTTCATCTTCTTATCCCGGAAATCCTCATAATAAAACAGCATTTTCCTGTAGAATTGAAAAGAGGCTTTCTTTGCAAGTTCAGAAAGTCCCAGTCCTTCCAAATATCCGATTTGCTCCTTCCAAAAAGGAATCTCGTCCTGAAAACGCCGCTCATGAAACCGGCTGTTCATAATGCTGCTTTCCCTGTCCATCATATAATTATAATAAGGAGTATCCAGAAATACACATTTACCGGCCCTTGTAAGAGCCCAGGTTGTATACATAATGTCCTCCGATTTACGTCCCTCCGGAAATTCAATCCCTTCAATCAGTTTCCTGTCAAAAAGCTTACTCCATACAGAATGATAAATATGGTACTGCTCATGTCCGCAAATATAAATCTCCAGAGTTTCTTCCCGTGTAAGCTCCAGCACCTTACCGGTAGGATGAATTTCTTCCGCGCCCTTTCCCACCTGGCGGTAAGTGCATATGGCAACCTGGGCTTGTTTTTCAAGCAGGGCTTCCAGCATTTTTTCATACATATCAGGCTCTACCCAGTCATCACCGTCCACATAACCGATATAATCCCCATGGGCCGCTTTCAGTCCATCATTTCTTGCAGCTGACGGGCCGCCGTTTGGCCTGTGAATTACCTGGATATTTTCATGCTTTCCTGCATAAGCATCACATATCTGCGGTGTTTTATCCGTGGAGCCGTCGTCTACCAGTATCAGCTCCATATCAGGATAGGTTTGCCGCAGCAGACTGTCCATGCACCGGGGCAGGTATTCCTCAATGTTGTATGCTGTTATAATAACAGAAATCAATTTTTCATTCTCTGCCATGCTCTTCTATACTGCCTTTCGCGGAAATCCGTATCATTTCCTTTGTATAAATATCCCTGCAGTCCTGATTATTAAACCACCCTGCAGGGGCAATCACCGTTTTATCCCGGGAATCATTCAGATAAGCCCCCCACCAGCTGAAGCTGGAATTAGCAATAATATGATGGCGGCATCTGCTCATCAGCATCATATCAAGATATCCCATTTCCTCCGGAACGCCCTTCACCGGAATAAATTTCCCTTCAAGCTGCGCCCAGGCGCTCTCCTTATCCAGCGGCTTTTCCGGTATTTCTCCCAGGCTGCCCGGAAATGTTTTTTCAAGCCAGCTTTCCGTAAAACCGCTGTCATTGCTGAACACATAAAAGACAGCCTGAGGATAACGCTCCCGCATAACGGAAATAGCCTTAAGGTAATACTCTTCCGTGCAAATTCCGCCGTAAACCTCGGCGCTTTCAAGATAATCACCCCGCCTGATATGAAGACTGACTGCAAAGGTATGCTCCACAGCCTCAAGACAGGATAAAATCCTGCTCTTTAATTCATCCTGCAGTCCGTCATAAATCACAGGCCGAAAGGTAAACGCCTCAAGAACCTTATCCCTGATATCCTCAAAGTATTTTTCGCTCTGAAAATAACCGGTCAGATAAACTGGCGTTCTTAAGAGTATCTGCCTGTCATAATTGCAATCCTTCTCATGATATTCTAAAGACCTTCTGCCAAACAACTTTCTTCTGATTCTGTGGGAAAGCTTAAGAAATCCGTCCGTAAGCTGATTGATTTCCTCAGCGGATGCTTTGGGATAATCGATTCCGAAAGCCCAGAGCATAATAGGCCTGGCATTCTCCAGTTTATATTCACTTATATCATCAAACTTTACTTCTCTTCCCATGGAAGAAAGCTTTAAATACAAAGCATACTGGAACATCTGATTGCCCAGTCCCCCTGTCATTCTGATTATATCCATTTTAAGCTCCTACTTTATGATGCGGTTCAACCGGCCTTCCGCATCAATCAGCACCATACCCCTTGTATAAAAATCATCGCTTTCCACATTATTTTTCCATTTTTCAGGGGCGACCACAATTTTATCAGGATTATTATTGAGCCATGCCGACCACCAGCTGAAGCTGGAATTGCTGATAATATTATGCTTGCATCTGCTCATAAGCAGCATATCAAGATATCCTGTATACTCGGTATTGGCCTCCACCATCACAAAGCGGGCCTCAAAAGCCTTCTTTTCTTTTTTGCTCATATCCTCCTGCATCAGACTTTCAATCAGTCCGCCCACCCAGCCCCTGACCCATTTAGGCTCATTACTGAATATGTAAAACTTAGCATCCTCTACTCTTTCCAGAATATACCTTACCGCGCCCTCATAATATTTTTCGGTACAGATTCCTCCATAAAGCTCTTCATCATCTCTGGAATCACTGCGGTACATATGAAGCCCTGCCGCCATGCCGCTTTCAATTTCATCAAGGCATTCCCTTGTTACACGATACAGCTTCTCGGGAAGATGCATGTCCTCAAGAGCCGGAAAACGGTAAAGCTGCCTGATTTCCTCTTTAATATCCTCAAAATACTTCTCACTTTGGAAAGCCCCCCTGATATACATGGAATCAAAGCTCAGCACCTCAGGGTCATAACCATCCTTTTCCACATATTCGATGGCCCGCCTTCCGAAAAGCTGACGTCTGATTCTCTTTCTGATTTCCATAGAGCCATCCGTAAACTGTGTAATTTCATCCCAGGTTGCACGGGGATAATCAATGCCAAATACTGCCAGCATAATAGGACGCGCCTTTTCGCCGCGGTATTCATTAATATCATCAAATTTAACTTCTTTGCCAAGGGACTTAAGCTTCCTATAAAGAGCATATTGAAACATCTGATTGCCCAGTCCCCCAAACATCCTGATTATATTCATAACTCTCCCTTTCATCGCCTCAAAAGCCGGACTCCACAACCCCGGTACTCAGCAGTACTTAAGCATTGTATTTTAGTATTTTAGTATTTTGGTGTTTTGGTATTTTAGTGCTTTAGTACTGCTTCCCGCATTAACCACTCCTGAAACATCAGTATATACCAAATCTGAATTCTCCATTCGCCTCTGTCAATAAAATCCAACCAGATTTTCCAAACCACGTCAGGATTTAAAATGCCCTGCTGTTCAAGGGTTTTTCTGTCAATCAGGCTTTCGGCCCATTCACGAAGCGACCGCTCGCGAAGCCACTTCTCAATGGGAATGCTGAAGCCCTTCTTGGGACGTTCCATCATTTCCTTCGGCACATAGCGGTAAAGCACATCCCTGAGCACTTTCTTACCGGTCAGTCCTTCCCTCTCATAATCAATGGGAAGGGTCCATGCAAATTCAACCACATCCTTATCCAGCATAGGAACTCTGGTTTCCAACGAAACCGCCATGGCCGTTCTGTCCACTTTAACCAGTATATCGTCGGGATGATACATCAGCATATCCATCAGCATAATATTGTGATTGGTTTCCTTCAAATATTTAGGGTCATATTCACTGTATTTATAGCTGCATGCCCTGTTATCCAGACTGATTTTCTTCGTAAGAGGGTCTGTTTCATAAGAACAGATATACAAATCAGACGGTCCCTTTGCACCAAGAAGCTTTCCCTTAATCCTGCAAATAGGCTTCCGGGCAAGCGGGCTGTGAATCACAAGCTCACTGCAGGGCTTTCTGATAAAATATGGATAGCCCTTCATCTTATTCCAAATACGCTCCACGGATGAATAAGAAGTATATCCGCAGAAAAGCTCATCGCCGCCGTCACCGCTCAGGGAAACAGTTACATGCTCCCTTGTCATTTTACTCACCAGATAGGTGGGAATCTGGGAAGAATCCGCAAAAGGTTCTCCAAACATGGAGGCCAGAGCAGGAATTACAGCCTTGGCATCATCTTCCGTAATATAAAGCTCCGTATGCTCCGTTCCGAGATGCTTTGCAATCTCTTTTGCATACACCGCTTCATTATAATCCTTTTCTTCCATGCCAATGGTAAAGCTTTTTACTCTGCCATGATGCAATGACTGCATTAAAGCAACCACCGTGCTGGAATCAATTCCTGCCGAAAGAAAAGCCCCTACCGGAACATCCGCTGCCATCTGTTCCGAGATGGATTCCTTTAACAGCCGCTCCAACTCATCCGCCGCTTCCTTTTCCGTTCCCGTAAAAAGATTATCCTGACCCTTCTTAGCCGCTTCCTTAACGGACCAATAGCGCTCAATTTTAGCCGATTCTAAATTATTAAATGGTAATTTAATTTTTAATATACTGCCTGCTTCCAGCTTAAATATGTTTTCATAAACAGAATAAGGCGCCGGAATATATCCATGTATAAAGTATAAGTCCAAAACAGCTGTGTTAATGGGATTGCAAAAACCATCCAGCACCGCAATAGAACCAATATCCGAGGAAAACACAAAGCTGCCGTTTACCTGCCCGTAATAGAGCGGCTTTTCTCCGATTCTGTCCCTGATGAGATATAACAGTTGTTCTTTTTTGTCATAAAGCGCAATGGCAAACATTCCCTTACAAAGACCTATAGCTTCCTTTACACCATAGCTTTCAAAGGCCTCCAGCAAGACCTCCGTATCAGAGGTTCCCTTAAACGCCTTTACCTTTCCTTCCTTAAGCAGCTTTCCGGCAATTTTTTTATAATTATAAATTTCACCATTATAAGAAATCACATACCTTCCGCTGTGGGAAGTCATAGGCTGTGCACCATTTTCCGAAAGGTCAACAATGGAAAGTCTTCTATGTCCCAAAGTCACCTGACCGTCCTCAGAAAAAAAACTGCCCCCTGCATCCGGTCCTCTATGGTACATTCTTTCCTTCATCTTCTCAATATTTTTCTTTTTATCACCATTAAAATTACAAAAGCCTGCTATTCCGCACATTTTTTCTCACCGCCTCCCAGAGAATAAAGAAATTCTTCCCATTCTCCATATACCTTTTCCGGTTTAAAAATATCGCTTGTTTTCGCCGCATTTATTCCCATTTCATCAGCATTTTGCAAGTCATTTAATATTTTTTGCAAGTTTTCTGTCATTTTGTCGATATTCCTGACAGGGGTCAGAATTCCATTATAACCATTCTGAATCAGGTCCGCAGGACCTCCGCAGGGACAGTCCGTAGCTATTACAGTCAACCCCATAAGCATTGCCTCTATCAGCGTATTGGGCACCCCTTCCGTATTGGAGGACAGTACAAAAACACGGGATTTATAAATAACATCTGCTACGTTTTCAACACTTCCCGGCAGCAAAATTCTTTCCGAGAGCTTCAGTTCGTCCGCCAGTTCCGCCAGTTTATTCCGGCAGTCCCCATCTCCATAGATAATCAGTCTGTAATCGGGAAACTCCCGGGCAATCCGTGAAAACGCCCGGATAAGCATTTCATGATTCTTGTTCTCATCCACACGCCCTACCGCCACGATTGACTTTTCCCTTTCTCCCTCAAAACGCGGCCTGAAAAATGTCAGGCTTACGGGATTTTTTAAAATTACAGCTTTTTTTCTTACTTTTTCAGGGAAAAAATCGAAACATTTTTTCGTCTGCAATACCACGCCGTCTGCTTTTGCAAACAGATGTCTTGCCATAAAACGCATCCAGAAATTATAATATTCTTCGGAAGGCTCCGCCCTTACGGAAACCGCCACCGGAATATTCAAAAACCGGGAAGTAAGAATGGCCATCATATTATTCTTTCCAATGAAGGAAAGAATGACATCCGGTTTTTCCGCTTTCCAGATATCCCGCAGCTTTTTAAAGCGCCGTTTAAAATTTACCACTCTGCTTTTTGTGGTTTCTTCCTGTGTAATATCCGATATGATGCGTTTTACTTTATCATTCAACGGATATTCATTCTCCCACTTATATTGTGTCACCATGGTAACACAATAATCCTTATTTACAAAATAATCCGCCAGATTAACCAGCACCCTCTCTGCACCGCCTTTGGTTAAGGATCCGATTAGCATGGCAATATGCATCTGTTTTTCCATTATGAATTACCCTCACAGTAATAACGGTACCACTGCTGAAAAGCAAAGAAAGACCATGACAGCTTGGAATAATTTGCTCCGGTAGCCGGTCCTCCATCTCCCGTACACATATAATCTTCAATCATGGAAGCTGTAAACTCCGAATTAAAGATTCCCTGCTTTTTAAGATAATCACGGTTACACATGTCCATAAGCTGTTCTTTTAACGGGCCCCGGAGCCATTTATCAAGAGGGACTCCAAATCCTACCTTAGGCCTGTCCAGCAGCTCCTTCGGAATATAATCATACGCAATATCCTTTAAAATACGTTTTTTATTTCCTTTTTCATACTTCAGATTGTGAGCCAGCCTGAAAGAATATTCCATCACGTCCTTATCCAGAATGGGACATCTGGCTTCCAGCGAATATTTCATGGACGCCCTGTCCACTTTACACAGAATATCCCCCGGAAGGTAAGTATCCATATCCAGCAGCATTCTGCGAATCTGCCAGTTTGGTTCCTCATACCTGCTTTCTACCCTGAAACGGCAGGGCAGTCCCTCTCCCAAAACCATTTTACCTGCACGGATAATATAATTATCGGAACCGAGCTGGGTTTTTGTTTCCTTATCCCTGTTACCCGCCACAATTCTCACCCGGAAAGGAAGCTTTCTTTCCAGTCCGGCCTGTTTAAGTCCGGGCAGATTACAGATTCCATGGGTCAGGGTGCCAAGACCATCCAGCAATTGTGCCTGTCTTACATTCTCATAAATATTATAGCCGCAGAAAAATTCATCCCCGCCATCTCCTGACAGGGCAACTGTTACAGCTTTCCTTGCCAGCTTGGAAACAAGCATGGAAGGAATCTGCGACGAATCTGCAAAAGGCTCGTCATAATACTGCGGAATACTTTCCACCAGTTCAAACATTTCCTTTTCATCAATATACAGTTCTGTATGATTGGTTCCAAGATATCGGGCTACTTCTTTTGCATAAACAGCTTCATTATATCGTTTTTCATTAAAACCAATGGAAAAAGTTTTCACCGGCTCCTTTGAATGCTCCTGGGCAATGGCTGTCATTAAAGAAGAATCATAGCCGCCGCTTAAAAAGGCTCCGAGGGGCACATCCGCAATCATTCTGGATGCTACCGACTTTTTCAAAAGCTCCTTCAGCTCACTTTTTGCCTGTTCATAATCTGTTACGGGATTTTCCTGCATCCGGTGATAAACTTCCTTAACATCCCAGTATTTCCGGATTTTTATTTTTCCGTAATGAAACTGTAAAATGCTTCCAGGCTCCAGCTTATACACATTTTCAAACACCGTATCAGGCGCGTTAATGTACTGCTGGAACAGGAATCTCTGCAAAACCTCCGCTCTTATTTTTTTCTGAAACCCTTCCCTTGCCATAAGGGGCTTTAACTCCGAACCGAAAATAAGATTCCCGTTTTCCACTTCATAATATAAAGGCTTTTTACCCGCCCTGTCCCTGATAAGATAAACATCTTCCGTTTCCCTGTCATAAAGGCAGATGGCAAACATGCCGTTAAATTTATTTACGCAGTCAATACCCCATTTCAAATAAGCCGCTATAATCACTTCAGTGTCACAGGAAGAGCAAAAAGGATAATCAAGCTCCTCCCTAAGCTCCTGAAAATTATAAATTTCACCGTTATATACCATGCTGATACGCCTGTCTGCAGAATGCATGGGCTGATGCCCCAAAGGTGATAAATCAAGAATGGAAAGCCTTCTTTGGGCCATTCCAATCTGATATCCGTCTTTCATGGGAAAAATTTCTTCCCCACTGTCATCAGGTCCCCTGTGATACATGGTATCATTCATTTCCTTCAGCTGATTTAATCTGATATTCTGTTTTGAAATAAAACCGCATATTCCGCACATAAGCTACCTCACTGGTTTCTGATTACTTCTTCAATATAGTCCTTCCACTGCATAAGCACGGCTCTGCCGTTAATTCTTTCGCTGATTTTGCGTGCTTCTTTGCCAAGCCTTTCTGCCAATGCCTTATCTTCAATCAGTCTGTTAATTCCGTCAGCCATTGCCTTTTCATCACCCACAGGAATCAGAAGCCCGTTCACTTCATTTGTCATTACAGTTCTTGGCCCTCCGCAGGGGCAGTCCGTTGCCACCGCAGGCATTCCCATGGTCATCGCCTCCAAAAGCGCATTGGGCATTCCCTCATAGTCGGAAGAAAAAGCATAAACCTCTGCCTTAGGCAGTTCCTTTTCCAACTCGTCGCTGCCTCCCATCAGAGTAATATAGCTTTCCGCATGATTCTCTTTTATCATGCTTTCCAGCTTTTCCTTTGTTCCGTCAAAAGAATCCCCGCCATATATCTTCAATGCATAAGCAGGATGCTTTTCATGAACCTTTAAAAAAGCTCTCAGCAGCATAGCCTGATTTTTGAAATCCACCAGCCTTCCCGACTGCACCACCAGTTTTTCCTTTCTTTCAGGTACAGGCGCGTTCAAATATTTATCATTTACCGGATTTAAAATAATCCTGGAACGGCTCTGCAGTCCTTTCGGAAAATAGCTCTTTTGTTCTTCCGTCTGAAACACACAGCCTGCAGCCCTCGGATACAGAAGCGGAATCAGCACCTTATCGGCGATGGAATTATAATAAGATTTGGGGTCCTGCCTTACTGCCGCAATTACCGGCACCTGGCATCCCCAGGCTGAGATAAGAGCCCGGTAATTCGGTCTTCTGGTAAAGGATACCACCACATCCGGTTTTTCTTCTTTTATCAATTTCCTTAAATACTGAAACCTGAGCCTGATTTTCACAATGCGGCTCTTTTCTTCATCCTGCTCCTTTAATCCCACATGGACTCTGCGCACCCTCTCATCCAGCTTGAACTCATTTTCACCCTGCCATTCCGTAGCGGCAATAATTTCATAGTCCTCTTTTACAAACTGGTTGGCAAGATTGGAAACCACTCTTTCCGCCCCGCCCTGTTCAAAGCAATTTAAATGAAATAAGATTTTACGCATACAAATCTCCATTAATCATACAGACCGAATCTCAACGCTTATCTGCTTAATTTGATAATTCTAACATATTTCTACATTAATCACAAGTTTGCACCGATATTTTACACTTCAGTCCCATCCAGCATAAGAAACTGCCGGATATAATTTTCATAAGTGAAAATCTGTGCCCGCTCCGCCGCCGCCCGCCGATACCTTGCAAGCTTTTCGCCATCGCTCATTAAATCTGTCACAATATCCGCCATATTCTTTTCATCCTCAGTGATATGTTCCGGATTTAAATCCCGTTCCTTCCCCATCATGGGAACAAGAATACCATATTCCCCATAAATAACAGGCGTTTTATTATCCTTCCGCATATTTTCAAATTTATCAGCGGTATCGGCGGTATCTCCGTTTTCCAATAAAATTTCTGCCGGCCCCGTCATGCAGTCCACACTGACAGGCGCCAGAGAAAGCGCCATCCCCTCCACCAATGCATTGGGGAATCCTTCATTGGAAGAAGTAAGCAGATATACCTCCCCTTTTTTCAGGTACTTATACGGCTCCCGCTGCATTCCCGCAAAATGAACTGCATCTGCAAGCTTCAAGTCTTCCGCAAGCTTCTTATAAAAGGCAAAGCTTCCCGCTCCCATGAGAACCAGCCGCGATTCCGGTATTTTTTCATGAATCAGGGAAAAGACCTTTATCATATGCCAAAAGCCCTTCATATCATCATCCCGGCCCATAGATACCAGAATACGGATTTTGTTTCCCTTTTCATCATACTCTCCCCAGGGAAGTTCCGGTTCTTTACTTTCCGCTTCTTTTCTGATAGCATCTACATCATATAAATTATAAAGAACTGCTGTTTTATTAAATCCAAATTTATTTTTTAATTCTTTCTCTATTTCTTTTGAGCAGCATATAATTAAATCCGCAAATTTTACAAATAGCTTAATTTTTATCTTTTCTTCTACATCCGTATAATTTCTGAGTCCCAGCCACACCTTTTCTTTTCCTGTTTTTGAAAAAGCGTTTACCATATTGGCGCTGGGTCCAAAGCTGTAGGCAATCGCCGGTTTCATCTGCTTTTTCAGCTCTTTTACTTTTCGGGAGCGCCTGATAATATTCAGGATTTTATTCAGCTTTCCCTTCTGTACTCCCATCTTAATATCAATAATATTCAATCCCTTTACATCATAAGCAATATTGGCGGAGTCAAAAATAACAATCGTTACGTCAAAATACGGTTCCATCAGTTTTGCTGTTGTAATACAGACTCTTTCAAAACCTCCCTGATGAAGCATGGGGCTTATTAACATCAATTTTCTTTTTTCACTCATTTTTTGATTCCTTCCATCGGTAATGTCTGCTTACAAAGAAGTCCGCTCAAAGCTGCCTGTTTCATAGAATTTCATCATGATTTCAGCCTGGGCATTCACATCAAAGCCCGCCTTCTGCATCTCGGCCACATGACCTTTTCGCTCATATTCTGCCGTACTTCTGATATAATCCGCCCATTTGACGGGTTCTTCTTCTATACTCATGACATGGACCAAATCCGTCACTGCAGCTTCCTCACAAATGCTGTCAGACATTGCACACAAAAGTCCCGCGCTCTGCGCTTCCACCACCGTCCCCGGAAGGCCTTCAAACCGGGAAGGATATACAAAATAGTCCATAGCCTGATAATAGTCATATATATTGCTGTGATTGCCGAGAAAATATACTTTGTTTTCGATTCCAAGCTCTGCCGCAATATTTTTGGCCTTTTCCATTCCGGAACCTTCGCCAAGCAGAATCAAAACATATTCCCTTTCATCTTCTTTATTTTCACAGAGTTTTGCAAATACCTGCAAGAGATACTCATGATTTTTTGCATAATGGAAACGGCCCACATGACCGATTACATATTTATCCGCAATGCCAAGCTCTTTTCTCATTTCTTCTCGCTTTTCGGGATTATAATCAAAGGCCCTGCAGTCAATGGCATTGGGAACGAAAACTGTCTTTCCCGCTTCCACTGCTTTTTTCCCGAAAACTGAAATTCCCGCCAGTCTGGAGCAGGTAAACATATAATCTGTCCTCTTGGAAAGATTTCTTCTCATCCACCGGGTCAGGCTTCCTTTCATGCCCTTATCCACGCCTGCGCTTCTTGCATGTGCAATGGTAATGGGAATTCCCGCCTTTTTTGCAGCAGGCAGATAAATAGATGCCGAGCTTGTTATATGTCCCTGCACGGCTTTAAATTCATGATGCTCTTTGAAAAATTCCCGTAAAGCTTTCTTATATGCAAAAATGTTATAGATACGAAAACGGGGAACACGGAAAATCCGTCCTCCCAGCTCAGCAATTTCTTTATCAAAATGTCCTTCTGCATTCGTATGAACCAGAAAATCGAATTGTACCCTGCTTCTGTCAATATGGCGGTATAAATCCATAATCCGGCTTTCCGCCCCTCCAAGCTGTGTATTTCCAAGTACATGTAAAACACGAATCGGCTCTGCCATTATTTTTCCTCCCGATTGACTGCGTTATGCATTTTTTATCCTTCCCAGCAGATATTTGCTTTTTGCCAGAAATAATTCTTTTCCTCTGCCCCATATATTTCTTTCCGCCGCAGGCTGTCTTAAATATTCCTCATAGGAAATAAATTCCACGTCTTTTCTTTTGAAATACCCCTCATACTTCTTCAAGTCATCATCCGATACCGTTCCCGTATGAATCACCATGGTGGAATATCCTGTCCGCTTCTTAAACGTGCTGCTGAGTTTAAAGGAAATCGGATAAAAAATAAGTCCTCTCCACTTATATGGCTCATCTCCAAAACCATCCGTCAAGCCCGTAAAGCCCGTTTCCTTCAATGCCTTCAGAGTATTTTTATCATAAGAATGGGCCGGCGCCATAAAAAGCGTTGTTTCAATTCCCTTTTCCCTTAAAAGCTGCTTTCCTTCCTCCAGCATTGCCTTTTGCCTTTCAAAGGGAAGGCCTGCAAACTCGGAAAAGTTATTTAACGGAAATAATCCTCCCTTTTTCGTAGCATATATATGCCGGAAGCCGTGCATGGAAACAACAAAGCCTTCCTTTTGAAGCTGCTTAACGTATTCCCAAAAGTTTTCCGGCATTTTTTCTTTCAGCAAAGCATCCTGATTCATTTTTATTTTTGCCTTCAGGTTCTCATCCCGGTTGTCGGGAACCACCCCTATAAGCGGCTTCACCTGATACTTGTCCAAAAGCGCTTTAAAGCTGAAAAAGCGCTCCCAGTCCATATCAGGTGTAATATCGTCTAAGCGTACTGCTACTTTCATAAAATCTCCGACCTATAAATTATTTACATACCAGTCAATTGCAAGATGAATTCCCTTTGCAAAATCATATTCAGGATCATATCCTAATAGTTCCCTTGCCTTACTGATATCCGCATTGGAATCCCTGATGTCGCCTTTTCTGTCAGGTCCGAAATCCGGCTCCACCTGCTTACCCAGTGCATCGCACAAATCATGATAAACATCAATCAGATATTCTCTTCCTCCGGCACCGATATTAAACGCTTCTCCTGCTGCCTCTGAGGGTGCCAGACATGCCTTTAAATTGGCCTCAATAACATTGTCAATATAAGTAAAGTCTCTGGACTGTCTTCCGTCGCCGTTAATAGTGGGCACCTCGCCCTCCATCAGCTGCTTAATAAACTTTGGAATTACCGCCGCGTACATGCCCTCAGGATCCTGACGTCTGCCAAATACATTGAAATAACGCATTCCATAGGTATCCAGTCCATATAATACCTTATACAGTCTTCCGTATTCCTCATCCACTTTTTTGGTCAGGGCATAGGGAGAAAGCACCTTTCCTTCCTGTCCTTCCTTCTTGGGAAGCACGGGATGATCCCCGTATACGGAAGAGCTGGAAGCATATACAAATTTCTTCACTCTATTCTGCCTTGATGCTTCCATCATATTCAAAGTACCCCGGATATTGATTTCTTCATAAAGAAGAGGCATCTCAATGCTTCTGGGGACGCTTCCCCAGGCTGCCTGGTTTAAAACATAATCCACGCCTTTTGCAGCTTCCAGACAAGTATCCAGTTCCCTGATATCTCCTTTTATAAAGGTAAATCGGGGATTTTCAGTAAAGGGCTCAATGTTTTCATATTTACCGGTGGATAAATTATCCAGACATCTTACCGTATATCCCATTTCCAGAATCGCTTCACAAAGATTAGAACCGATAAATCCGGCTCCTCCCGTAACCAGAAATACCGCATTGTCATCAAATTTTAAATTCTTATATCCCATGTCATTTACTCCTAATTCTATGTTATCCGCAGCTGACTATAATCTCCAGTAAATATAATCTTCGCTCAAATATTCATTCCGGTCAAACAGCCCCTTAATGTCCATAAATACCTTTTTGCTGTGCGCCGGGTTAAAAAAGCTGCCTGTCTTTTCTTTATCAAGTGAGAGGAATTCCTTATGCGCCACTGCCACAATAACAGCGTCCATATCCTTTACCGCATCCATGGTATCAAAGGTGATTCCGTAAAGCCTCTTCGCTTCATCTGCATCTGCCGCAGGATCCACTACTATGGGTGTAATTCCATATTCCCCCAGTTCCTTATAGATATCAATTACCTTGGTATTTCTCGTATCCGGGCAATTTTCTTTAAAGGTAAAGCCCAATATGGCCACCTTAGCGCCCTTTACGGGGATATCCGCCTTAATCAGATTCTTCACCATGGACTCTGCCACATATTTTCCCATATCATCATTAATCCGGCGCCCCGCCAGAATAATCTGCGAATGATAGCCGAGTTCTTCCGCTTTATAGGTCAGATAGTAAGGGTCTACACCGATGCAGTGTCCTCCTACAAGCCCCGGCTGAAATTTCAGGAAATTCCACTTGGTTCCGGCCGCTTCCAGCACGGACTTGGTATCAATTCCCATCTTATTGAAGATAATGGACAATTCATTCATAAAAGCAATATTGATGTCCCTCTGGCTGTTCTCAATTACCTTGGCAGCCTCTGCCACCTTAATGGATCCCGCACGGTAAACCCCTGCTTCCACCACCAATTCATACACCTTTGCAACCGTATCAAGGGTTTCTTCGTCCATACCGGATACAATCTTGGTAATCGTTTCCAGTCTGTGCACCTTGTCACCGGGGTTAATTCTTTCCGGTGAATAACCTATCTTAAAGTCCACGCCGCATTTAAGTCCTGATTCTCTTTCCAGAATGGGAACACAAATATCCTCGGTGACGCCGGGATAAACGGTGGATTCAAATACTACCACAGAACCTTTTGTCAGATTCTGACCAAGAATTCTGCTGGCTCCCTCTACCGGAGTCAAATCAGGCGTATGGTCGTCATTTACAGGCGTAGGCACTGCCACAATATGGAATTTTGCTTCACGAAGCTTTGCCGCATCTGCGGTAAACTCCACTTTCGTTGTTTTAATCACCTCATTGCCCACTTCATTGGTAGGGTCAATGCCATTTTTATATAACTCAATTTTCTTTTCATTTAAATCAAAGCCCACTACCTTGATTTTTCTGGCAAAGGCCACAGCTATGGGCATTCCCACATATCCAAGTCCCACCAGAGAAAGCTTTTCTTCTCCGCCTGTCAGTTTTTCATATAAATCCATTGTATTATCCTTCCTCTTAATTTAATATTTTATCAATTTCTTCCATATAAGCATCTGCAATTTTTTCCCTGTCAAATTCCTTTTCCATTTTGATTCTGGCATTCTGCCCCATTTTGGCTCTTTCTTCCGGAGAAAGCTTTAAAAATTCCGAAAGTGCCCGAATCAAATCCTCACTGCTTTTCGGCTCGCATCCAAAACCAGTAACGCCTTCCTCAAAAGTTTCCCTGCAGCCGCTGATATTACTCGCAATCACCGGCCGTCCTGTAGCGGATGCCTCCATCAGCACATTGGACATTCCTTCATGATAGGTAGGCAGCACCAGTGCGGAAGCCTTCTTTATATATTCATGCACATCAGGGTGAAAACCCAGCTGCGAAATATATCCTTTCTTTTCACAATCATCCAGCCTGTCCTGATAATCCTCATCAGGATAACCCAGAAGCTCAAAGCTTACATTTTCTCCATGCAGCTGCTTTGCAGCCTCCAAAAGCTCTTCAATTCCTTTTTCACGCATCATTCTGCCGATATACAGGAATCTGGTTTTTTCTTCCTCCGGATAAGGTTCAAAACTATGTCTTTTTAAATTTACACCTGAGCCCTTCACCAGCTTTGTCTTTTTACCGGAAATTCCGTACTTTTCAAAGATACCCTGATTTTCCTTATTTTGAAAAAAGACACAGGCCGCTTTTTTTAAACCCATCCGGTACATGGCAACTATCATTTTTAAGAAAACGCCCTGCTTCTGAAAAGTACTGCCAAGCCCGGTCACCGTTACCATATAAGGCACCCGCATCATCCGGCTTAAAAAGCCGCCGTAAATATTGGGCTTAATGGTGTAGGTCAGCACCAAATCCGGTTTTTCTTCTTTAAGCAGTCTCCGGTATGCCAGCATCAGCTTAAAATCCTCTGTGGGATTGACCCCCCGCCTGTTAATGGGAGTTTCAATTACCCTGCAGCCTTCTTCAGAAAGCTCTTTTGTGCGCACATCATCCGGCAGGCTTGCCGTAACTTCATATTTTTCAAGAAGCCGCAGCACCAGTTCATTTCTGAAATCATAAAGGCCGCCTGATGAATTGGCAAGAATCAATATTTTTTTCATAAAAATCTCCAAGCCGCCGTCTGCCCGTAAATTCCCATACCGGCACAAATCCGCAGCTTTTACTGCACAATTTCCTTTTCCTTTAATTTTACAATGCCAATTTCATTATATTTCATCATGCAGATACCTTCCTGATAATCTCCGATAGAAACGGGATTGTCCCGGCCTGCAAGATTATTCAGTATCTGTGCGGGCAGATCCACCCCGCTCTCATAAGCATGGGGATAACCGCCGCCAAAACGGGGATTTACCTCTGAAATATAATAAATACCGTTTATCTGAAATATATCAATATCTATCATACCACAAAAGCCGCATTTTTCCACGAATTTTTGCAATAAATCAAAAAGCCCCTCATCCTTTACTGAAACGGATTTATCCGTTTCCCCGGCACGCATTTTTATTTTCTTTTTGACAAATATGGAAGTGCATTTCCCTGATATCATATCAATATAAACATCCGCGCCATATTCCTGCCCGTCCATGAATTCCTGTATCATCAAGTCGTCATACAGCTTAAAAAGAACCTCAAGCTCTTCAGGGCAGGTTACTTTATTGATATTAATACTGGCGCTTCCCCTTACCGGCTTTACAAAAACAGGATAAGAAATCTCACCCTTTTCAAGGTCCGCATAAAAGCTTTTCTTATCCACATAGCATTTTCCTGTGGGAATACCCATTTCAAGCAAAAGCTGATACATTTTGTACTTGTCAAAACAGGTTTCCACAAGCTCATAAGGGGAAATCACAGGAGTCGTTCCTATGGCAAGAAACTTATCCTTCTCCCTTGCAAGAAGGCTCAGCTCCGGATCAATCAGGGAAAATACGCCGTCAATTTTCTCCTTTTTGCAGATATCCAGTATTCTCTCAAGATAGCCTGGCGCCGTAATTCTGGGAACCAGATAAAATTTATCCGCTTCATAAACAGCAGGCGCCAGATTGGAGCAGTCTGTAGCTATGACCTTTCCCTCATTTCCCACCGCTTTCTTAAAATACTGCACCACCTTATTTCTTGTTCCTGCGCTCAATATCAGAATGTTCATATTTTCCCTTTTTTTCCTTTCTTTAATAACTTCAAAGCTTGTCAAAGTAAAGAGGCGTACCTCCTGTATGGATAAATAACACCTTTTTATCATGAATTTTATTTTCCTGCAGATATTGGAGCATCCCGTAAAAAGCCTTTCCCACATAGGTGGTATCCATGGGAATTCCCTCCTGCTTCATCACCTTATCGATAAGATTCTTTATTTCATCCGTATAGGCGCCATAGCCGCCGCACCTGTATTTATCCGTAAAAATCAGGGCATCCTCCCGGTAAAGCTGTGCAAACCGCTCGCCCAGATATTCCCGGATACTGTCCTTTACAACCTCTCTGCCTCTGCCTTCCTCTCTTGCAATGCTGATGCCCACAATTTTTCTCTCCCGGCTTACAGGATTACCTTCTTCCTTTTCCTCTGACAGCAGCTGCCCGCACACCAGTCCTGCCTGCGTTGCACCTGTGCCTGAAGCGTGGAAAATATAATCAAAATGTATGCCGTTTTCTTTTTCCCATGCTTCAATTTCCTGATATGCCTTTACATAGCTTTCCGTTCCCGGATTGCCGTGACCGCCTCCTGTAATAAAATAAGGCTTTCTTCCTTCCTTTTCATAGGCTTTTATTCTTTTATCTATGGTTTCCGCCACCTGGCTTACCGGACAGGTTTCTATGCCTGCCCCGAACTGTTCCACCAATCGCGTGTTATACAGAATTTCCCTGTTTTCCTCAGGTGAAATAATATGGCAGGAAAGCCCCATTGCCGCCGCCATATTGGCGATAATTCTGCAATGATTGGAGCTGTTGCTGCCATAAGTCATTACTACATCTATGTCCTTATTCTTAATTTCCTTATAAAATTCAGCCGCTTTTCTGGCCTTATTTCCGCCAAAACTAAAGGGAATCATATCATCCCTTTTCATATACAGCTGATTTGATCCGTAATTTCCCGAAAGAGAAACCACCGGAGTTACCCCAAGGGGATTTTCAAACAATGCAATCCGCTTCATAAACACCTCCGGAAACTATTTGCAGCCGCTTCTGTATACATCAAAATCCGGTACCGTCTGTTCCGCACCGGATAATGTTCCCGAGCGTTTTAAAACCTTACCAACCGTCATTCCAAGCACCTTCATATCCATCAGGAAACTGCAATGCTCCACATACTGCAAATCATAAGAAAATCTGTCCTCCCAGCCAAGGGCATTTCTGCCGTTTACCTGGGCAAGCCCCGTAAGTCCCGGCCTGACATCATGACGGTGTCTTTCTTCTTCCGTATAATAAGGCAGATATCTGACAAGCAGCGGCCTTGGACCAATCAGGCTCATATCTCCCTTCAAAATATTAAAAAGCTCAGGCAGTTCATCCATGCTGGTGGAACGCAGTATTTTTCCGAATCCGGTGAGCCTGATTTCGTCAGGAAGAAGCTCTCCCTTTTCATCCCGCTCATCTGTCATGGTACGAAACTTATAAAGCTTAAAAACCTTTTCGTTTTTTCCCGGCCTGTCCTGCGTAAAAAGTGCCGGATTTCCAAGCTTTACCCTGACTAAAATCCATAAAATAAGATAAACCGGGGAAAGAATAATGATTCCGCATAAAGATATGATAATGTCAAGCGCTCTCTTGATAAAATTCTTATACATCCCTTACTCCTTCCTCTCTCTGACGCTTTCAGGCAGCTGCAAAACATTCAGACTTACAGAATACTATCTGAATATTTCCGCAGCTTTGCATTTTTCAATTACCTATTACTCTTTCCAAAGCATCCTCGCACAGTGGAAATAATCAGTTCCATATCCTCCTGTGTATTTTTTATATCGCTGGGAAGACACAGGCCTCTCGTAAAAATATCCTCCGCCACGCTGTCATCACCGCCGTCCGCAGTAATAAAATCATATTCCGCAAATACCGGCTGTAAATGCATGGGTTTCCAGATGGGCCTGGATTCCGCATTTTCCTTATCCAGCGCATCCATCACCATATCCGGCGTAACCCCGCATCCCTTTGCAATGGTAACGCAGGAAAGCCAGCAGTTGGCATCTCCGTCCTTGTTTAAGGGATTCATGGTAAGCTCCGGGATATCTGCAAAAGCTTCTTTATACTGCTGATAAATTTTCTTTTTGATTGCCTTGTGCTCCTCCAAATGAAGCAGCTGCCCTCTTCCGATGCCCGCAACAATGTTGCTCATGCGGTAATTATAGCCTATCTGGGAATGCTGGTAAAATCTTGCCGCATCCCTCGCCTGGGTTGCAAGGAAGGTGGCCTTTTTTGTAATTTCTTCTTCATCAGATACCAGCATGCCGCCCCCGGAGGTGGTAATAATCTTATTTCCGTTAAAAGAATAAATTCCGATTTTACCGAAGGTTCCCGTATGCTTTCCTTTATAAGTGCTGCTTAAGGATTCTGCGGCGTCTTCAATAAGAGGCACCCTGTGCTCTTTACAAATTTCCATGATTTCATCCAGCTTTGCAGGAGTTCCGTACAAATGAACCACCATAACAGCCTTGGGATTAGGATACTTTTCAAACGCCCTTCTTAAAGCTTCCGGCGACATATTCCAGGTTTCCTCTTCCGAATCAATAAATACAGGAGTTGCCTTTTCGTAAATAATGGGATTGCAGGTTGCACTGAAGGTCAGACTGGGGCAGAACACAATATCCCCCTCACCAATTCCCAAAATGCGCAGTGAAAGATGAATTGCCGCCGTCCCCGCACTGAGGGCGGATGCATGTGCTGCGCCCGTATATTCTGACATTTCCTTCTCGAAGGCATTGACATTAGGTCCAAGGGGCGCTACCCAGTTGGTATCAAATGCTTCCTTAATAAATTTCTGTTCTTCCCCATGCATGGTGGGACAGGATAAATAAATTCTTTTCTTATCCATTACTTCACACTTCCTTCCTTTTCTTCCTGCTTATAAGTGTAGGTAGGAACAATCTCTTTTATCATTGCCCTGATGTCGGCGCTTTCATTCTTGGATGCCTCCTTCAGCTCCTTTAACTGCACGAAAAACTTCATTTCATCAATTTCAATAGGCTTGCCCACATGAATCAGCTTATTGGCGGTTTCCGTTAAGCCCTCTTCTGCCATCAGAAGCTCTTCATATAATTTTTCACCGGGCCTTAATCCCGTAAATTCAATTTTAATATCTTCATCCACCCGATAGCCTGACAGGCGAATCAGATTTTTGGCAAGATCCAAAATCTTCACCGGTTTGCCCATATCCAGCACAAAGATTTCTCCTCCTTTGGCATAAGCGCCTGCCTGCAATACCAGGGATACCGCCTCCGGAATTGTCATAAAATACCGGATAATGTCAGGATGTGTTACTGTTACAGGCCCTCCTGCCATAATCTGCTTTTTAAACAGCGGAATCACGCTGCCGTTGCTTCCAAGCACATTCCCGAAACGCACTGCAACAAACTCCGTGTCATAATGCTTATTAAAGGTCTGGATAATCATTTCACAGATTCGTTTGCTGGCTCCCATAATATTCGTGGGATTTACCGCCTTATCCGTGGAAATCATAACAAATCTTCTTGTGCCGTTCATAGCAGCTGCCTGAGCGGTCTTCCATGTTCCGAACACATTGTTTTTTACTGCCTCATTGGGGCTGTTTTCCATAAGGGGCACATGCTTATGCGCTGCCGCATGGTAAACAATATCAGGCCTGTAGTTTTCAAAAATCCAGTTCATTCTGTTGGTATTGCGCACAGAAGCGATAAGTACTGCCAGATTCAAATCGGGATAATTCGTCTGCAGCTCCTGCTGAATGTCATAAGCGCTGTTTTCATAAATATCCACGATAATCAGCTGTGCCGGCTTATGGCTGGCAATCTGACGGCAAAGCTCGCTTCCGATTGAACCCCCTCCGCCCGTTACCAGTACCTTCTTTCCCTGAACATAGCCTAAAATCGAATCCAGGTCAACCTCAATAGGCTCTCTTCCAAGGAGGTCTTCCACTTCCACATCCCGAAGCTTGCTGATGCTGACTTCTCCGTTTACCAGCTGATACATGCCGGGAAGGGAACGCAGCTTGCAGTTTGTTTCCTTACAGATATCCAATATTTCCGACATCTGCTTTCTGGAAATAGAAGGCATTGCCACAATAATCTCGTCAATTCCGAAAATGTCCGCGCATTCAATTATTTTATCTCTGCCGCCGACTACCTTAATTCCCTGTATAAACCGCCCCCATTTGCCGGAATCATCATCAATAATACACCGGATGACCATGGTGGAAAAGTTGCTGTTTACAATTTCCTTTATAATCACATTAGCAGCTTCCCCCGCACCGATTACCATAACCGATATGCCGTTATTTTTATTCTGCTGCTTATGCTTCAGACTCCTGAAGAAACGGTAGGAAAAACGGCTGACGAAAATAAAGCTGATAAGCAGAAAAGCATACAGAAAATAATAGCTTCCGGGAACGGCAAGCTTTCCCTGGACCTTAAAAAACTGAATTCCGATACTGTAGCACACTGCCGAAATGCTGCAGGAAATCACAAGATTCTGCAGCTCCGTTTCTCCTGCAAAAGCCCAAAGGCTGTGATACATACGGAACAGATATAAAATAAAAAGTGTAATCAGTATATTAAAGATAAGGAACCTGTTAACCGAATCAATAAAATAATCGGGTATTTCCGATATATTAAAATTGTAGCGCATCAAAAGAGCCAGATAGCTTGCTCCGATTACACTGATAATATCGTAAATAATCAGACAGGTTCTCCGATATAATAATTTGACATTAAATGGTTTTCTGACCTTCTTTTCTTCACTCATTGCTCAAACCTTCATTTTTAAATACAAGCGGCGTAATGACCAGCATCAGCAAGAAGCCGCAGGGATTACTTAAGTGGAAAATCCATTCAACCATACCTGCCACGCCCACTGCTGCAGTTACGACTGCCGGAAGCGCTGCATAAGTTATTTTGTCCTTTTTTCTATAATAATACAAACATCCGCTAATAAATGTGGCTATTCCCACCAGTACAAACACAATTCCCACCAAAATACCATGGTCATAAGCAACCTGCAGATAAATATTATGAGCATGGGTTGCAATTTCCCCGTTTTCAAGAATTGCTCCCATTTCTTCATGCCCTGTCATATTGAGCTGTTCCATATAAGAGTGGAAAATATCAATTCTGCCGTTGGTATAATCCTCCTCCTGGGATTCGGGAATAACTTCCTCCTGTATCTCTCCATTTTCCTCTGCGGCTATTGCCTTCAGGGAAGCTGCCTCCGCTTCATATGCCGCTATTTTTTCGGCATGGCTTTCCCGGTACTGTTCGATTTCTCCGTAAATGTCAAAGGTGCCTTCCGGAACCCCGAAAATCTTCTCGCAAAATACATCTATAAAGCGTCCCACACGCATAAAATTCTTGGAATCCAGATTCCTGCCCCTCATAACATCTTCAGGACAGTACATGGAATACTCAATTTCATAAAGAAAAGGGTCGCTTACCAGAATGGGCACATTCCTCTGCAGGCTAAAGGCAACAGGCAGACAGACAAGAACGGATGCAATCATCATCAGAAGGCTGATACCCATATTCTTCAGTTTTGCCATTCCCTTCCCCGCTGCCATAATAATAATCGCAAACAAAACAGTGATTCCCACTGCAAAATATCCTGTTCTTGCCATCGTAAATATCATATAAGAAGATACCACGCCCCAAAAGGCCAGTTCTTTCCAGATATTCCTAAGCTTCCTGCTTTTTGAAAGCTTACTCAAAAGCAGCACTGCAGCCACGCATTCCACCATTGTCAGGTAAGAAGCCGTAATGGTTACGGTATGGAAAATATGTGTATACCTGGCATTTCTGTAAGTAACATAAGGTCTGTGCAGCAGACAATAGCCTGTGGACACAATAAACTGCAGGGCTACGCCCCTTGCAATGTTGACAAGCACTCTTTCCCTGTGCTCCCACATACCGTAATTCAGATAAAATAAAGTAAAGGAAACCACAAGGGCTACGCTCCACCATCTTCCGTTCCGGAATATAATAATCAAAGCAAAAAACAAAGCCAGAAGCCCCGCATATAAATATGACGGCTTTGCCAGCTTCTTTCTGCACAGGCCGACCACCGTACGAATCATAATGAAACCAAGCAGAACGGCAGCCCACACTGTATATTTAAGCACCTGCACATGAAGCTCGTCCATTTCCGGTGTCAGATTTACACGGTAATAATGATATCCATATGCTCCGGCCGCCAGCAGGTAAATCACATTGTAAAGATTCACAATTTCTTTCCACTTGAACATGGCGATTACGGCAAGGGCAAACCATATCATTTCCTTACGTTCTGCCACCGCATGATGAATATCGTACAGACCGCTCATATACTCACAGCAGGCAGCTACCGCCCCTGCAATACAGACTGACTGAAATAAATCCGCCAAATGAGATTTCATATAATCGAAGGTAAAAATATCCTCCTGTCCATCCCTGTTATGATTAATTCCGTAAAATAAAATTCCGGCAAGGAAAAGCACGCTGATAAAAAATACAGTATTATCAAGCAGATAACCGCCGAAAGCCCCCATTAAAACTGCCAGAAGGCACACAAGAGTACCTGCCGCCACTATGGGATTCATCACGAATTTAAATGCCCTTTCCACCGTAATCAGCTTATCTTCTTTTTTCTTATAATAAGAACGGACAGCCAGGACAAGCAATAAAGCCGCTGCTGTAATTACCGCCCCGAACAGGAGCACCCTGCCCTTCCTTAAAGGTACGCCGTAATTATAATCCGCAACAAGACTCATGCCTTCCATCGTGCTGTCATTATAATACATCGTTCCGAGAAAAGGCATATCCGTCATGGGAACCGCTTCATATCCTGCAAAGATTTCCGAATCATCTCCCTGAAGGATAACAAAATAATTCTTTCCCACTTCCATGTCAATATCAATCATGGCCTCCTGATAGCCGGGAAGATTTTCCTGATTAATGATTACCTTTTCCTCACAAACCATCTGCCATTGTTCATCTAAAATCCTGAGGTAAAAATCCTCCCCCACACTGTTTTCACCCAGATAAACACGAATGGTATCCATGTGGTCATACTGTGCCGTGATAGTCTGCAGCACTGTTTTCTCTTCATTAATTACCTCTGTCATGGTACCTGTCTGGGGCTCCACCCTTGATGTTACCTGTTCATGCCATATTCTAAGAGGCCATAAAGTCAAAAGAAGGCATACCGCTGTCAGGATGATGACTGCTTCTGCTGCTTTACTTTTATAAACAATCTTTTTCATCTAATAACCATGCCTTTCTCATTAAATTCACAACTGAATTATCTTTTCTGTCATAACCATGGGTAGTATATCACAGTTATGTTTAATTATCAAACCTTGCCTTTATTCCCTTGCGGCATTCGTCAAAGTCATGCCCGCCTGCGGTAATGCAGAAAATCCCACAAAAGCACCGGCGCAAGCACCCACAAGAATACCACATATCTCACAAGATAAGTGGGTCCTAAAATTACTGTCAGCCATAAGAGTCCCGGAAGGCAGTAAGGCATCAGCCTTGCACTGTCACCCGAATACCAGAAAAAGCCCGCAAAAAACAGAAAAACATAAAACAGAAATCCCGGGGAAAACAGCATGGATAAAACAGGAATCCTCTGCTGAAAAATTTCCAGGGACATCCGCCTGTAGATTTCCGCAAGGAAGGGAAGCCTGCTCTCACGCGTCCCCGGCTCTTCCACCTCATAGCCAAAGTAAGAGCTGTCACCATAAGTAAAAGTAAACACACTGTTTCCCCTGTAAACATCAATTACCGTATCAGGATACCAGAATCCATAGGAGGTCATAAACCATGCATTCAAATAAGTAAAGGGATGCTCTGCTCCCAGTTTCATCCAAAGCTTCAGATATTTTCCCGGATTTTTACTGTAGGCTTCATTATTAAAATCCACTTTCACTCCGTCAGACACCTTTGGCACATATCTCTCCAAAGCTTCCTTTGGCAATATTTCATATAAAACAGCTTTATCTTCCTCAGATAAGCTTTCCCCATCCATTCGATAAACCCTTGCCATCTGCTGAATGGGAACTGTCAGAAGTTCTTGATTTTCCGACGCATCCGCATGAAATGCCGCTGTCATGCCTTTATTAAAAAGCAAATATCCCACAAAGACTGCCGCCAGCAGAACAAGAAACTTTTTCCTGACCTTTACAAATTCTTTTGTTCTGTAAAAAAGGAGCAGTACAACTGCAAATACCAGAAAAGCATAAAAACCATTATGACGAAGCAGCATCATAAAAAAAGATGAAATCCCCAGAAAAGCCGCATGCAGCTTTTTTTGAAAAAATTCTTCCGGTGTCCTGCATAACTCCCGAAGCAGCATCACCATAATAAGCAGCATTCCCGTAAAAAGGCCGTCCTTTGCAGAACACAGGGAAAACATGACTATCGTAGGCCAAAGTCCGAAATACAGGCCCACTAAAACTCTTTTCCCAAATTTCATGCCCTCTTTTTTCAGACTTTCGATACATCCCGCAAAAATAAGGGAAAGAGCCGCCATTTGAAATAAAGTATAGCAGGCGATTCCCAGATTATAGGAACCGCTGATTTTATATACAAGCTGGATAATCCCTCCCAGTAAAAGCACGTGCAAAAGAGGGTGGTGGGTAGAAAAGCTTCTTGTAATTACCTGCATCAGCTCATCCTGGGCATCATATACAAAAAATCCGGGATACACTGCCAGAAATACCGGAAGGTAACACACGAAAATCAGTCCCGCAGTAATCAGAAAATCCGAAAGGCCTCTCTTTTTTTCCGGCGCCTCATCTTCTTTTTCTTTCCCGGATAAAATTTTATTCTCCGATACAGTTTCTTTGTCGGCGGTCTTTTCTCTGGAAATCTTTTCCTCCCCGGAAATCTTTTCTTCTCCGGAAATCTTTTCTTCTCCGGAAATCTTTTCTTCCGTGGAAAGCCTGTCCCAGCAATAACGGACCGGCAATGAGCCGGCAACAGCCAGAACCAGAACAGAAAGCCAGAGGGAAGGTTCCGTAAAGGCAACGCTTTCCTTTTGCTCCAGCTGCGCTCCAAAGGTCATGCAGACAGAAACAATAAGAGAAAACAGCCCGGGAATCAGCCATCTCCTTTTTCTGCCTGAAAAGGAATGCTTTAAAACCCGGTTCATCAGATAAAAAAGCGCAAGCCACAGAAGAAAAGACACAATACTGCCTGTAAACTTAAGCTCCTCTCCTTTTATGGGCAGCATGGCAGGTATGGCGCACACTAATCCGAAGCTCAGGGCTGCCGCTGCCACGGTCTTAAGCATTTCACGCTTTTCCCCGTATAAAGTTGTAAGCTTTCCGCCTCCGCTTTTATCCTTCCAACCTGTTTTCATTCTGCTGCATCCCTGTCCTTTGACTGACGGTTTGCCGTCCTTACTTCTTTTCCTACAATTTCCCTGATGACAAACTGAGGGGAGTTATTCATGGAAATATACATTCTTCCCATATATTCTCCCACAAGCCCCATCATCAGCATAAGCATTCCACCCATAAACACAATCACCGACATTAAGGCGCTGAAGCCGATTACAAGGTCAGGGGGCTGAATAAATATCTTCTTTATAATCGTATAAATTCCATATGCAAAACCGCAGAGTGCGCACACGGTACCGGCAATCGTGGCAATTCTTAACGGTTTGACACTGAAAGCCGTAAAGCCGTTAAACCACAAAGCTAAAAGCTTTCCCAGGGTATAGCCTGAGGTTCCCACTTCCCTGTCCCTGTGATTTACCTCCACGTTTACAATATTTTTGGTAGTACGGAGCACCAGCCCGATAACATAAGGATAAGCATACTCATAGCGGAGCATTTCATCCACCACAAATCTTCTGGCGGCAAAATAGCTGGACAGATACAGATTTTTAGGCTTTCCCAGCATCACCCGGACCATCAGCTCATTGATATGACTGCCGAAATTGCGGAAGCCTGAATGATGCTTATGATTATATTTGGCATAAACCACATCCGCTCCCTCTTCGATTCCGGCAATCAGTTTCCCTGCTTCGCAGGCAGGGGTCTGTCCATCATCATCAAGACACACCACCAAATCACCCTTTACATGGTGAAAGCCAGCCATAAGGGCGCTGTGCTGCCCGAAGTTTTTTGCCAGATTAATTCCCGTGATATTATCATTCTCCTCACACAGCCTGCGTATTGTTCCGAAGGTATCGTCCGGTGAGCAGTCATTCACAAGAATAATTTCATAAGTATAAGACTTTATGGTCCTCATGGTGTCCTGAATTTCCCGAATCACCCCCGGCAGCGTTGCCGCAGAACGGTAACAGGGAATTACAAAACTTATCATTTCCACTTTTATTGCCTCCTAAGCTTTCCATCAACAATGATTGTCAGGACGGTATCCTGTCCTCCGGATTGAGTGCGGCCATCAGAATCACATCCCTGTATCCGTCCTCAAGGCATACATCCTCCCTCAAATAAGCTTCCTGCACAAAGCCCGCCTTTTCATAGCTTCTTTTCGCCCTGTCATTTCCCGCAAGCACCCGCAGCATCAGTTTATGAAGCTTCAGCGTTTTAAAGCTGTAGCGGAGCATCAGCTTTGCGGCCTGCGTACCGTAGCCGCGGGAAAGCGCGTCCTTCTCTCCAATAAAAATGCCGTATTCCGCCTTATGATGGACTTCATCAATATCACGCAGATACACACTTCCCACCGGCTTGTCCTCTTTTGTACAGATTATAAACTGGATGACCTTTCCGGTTTTTACCATGGTTTCTATCCAGTTCAGATGCCCCTCTTTGGTAAAGGGCTTCTGATAAATAAAATTCCTGCGCACAAAATCCTCATTGCGCCATTTTACAATGAAATCCGTATCCTCAACCGTCATGGGCCTTAAATAAATGTCCGCGCCGCAGAGGATATCTTTGCTGTCTTCTGTCATCCTTCCCATTCCTCAATTCGATAAATTTCAAATTCCCCATTGGCTTCACTTACAAGCTCCATGACAATATTCACTCCATGGTCTGCATAGTACTGATACAGCCAGTCAGTATCTGCTCCCGTTTCCTGCACATAAAAAACGTCCTCTCTTTCCACTAAGGCAGTTTCCATATTATCAATGCCGAAAGCGGAAAGCTTCTTTCTCCACAGAGGGCTTTTACATGCCCAGCCTCCCATAATATCATAATTATCAAGGGAATTGTCCACATTTACAAACATTTTTTCCGTATATGCCACAGAGGAATATACATCTATAAAATAAAAATTATTTTTATTTTCTTCATTGCCAAGATAAGCATAAAGCTGCTCATATCTGACATTGGCCTGTGCCTTCCCTGCCGCATCCGCATCTGCAGCAGAAACGGAAGAAGGAAGGGATATTAAAGCCAGAACACCATATACAGCCCCTGCAAGAAGCGGCACCGGATTTATCCTGCCTGTCCTCTGACTTTCCTCTTTCAGCTTTCCGCACTGCACAAAGAGCATGGCAAGCAGAATGCATAGCTCCATTAAATACATGGAATGACTGATTCTTTCCGGAACCCTGTCACGCATAATCAGCCACATCCATAAAACAGTCCTGACGCTTCCCAGAAAAGCAAGCTTCCATAAAATCTGAAGGAAGCGCACCCACAGCTTCTTTTCCTTTATCAAAAGAGCCGTAAGAAATACTGCCAGATAGGAAATCATTATCACCCAGTTCCACGGAAAATCACTTTCATTATGGGAAGGCGGATAAACTGTCCTTCTGTAATATTCCCCTGCGCTTTCCTTAAGATTCTGTATGAAAGGCTTATCAGCGCTCCTATTGACCGCCGCATATTCCGCAATCTCACCAAGAAGCTTTTCATCTATTTCTTCATCCAGGCCGAAGTTATAATTATCAAGCAGCTGCTTTTCGCTTTCCGTAAGGCCAATCTGCTCATAAAACCGCTGATGCTCCTTATAATCAGGAATTTCCTGAAAATCATAAAGCTCTGTTCTGTTGTTAAAATACTCCGTAAAGGTACGCCACTGCTCACTGCCGTAAGCAATCATATGGCTTACCTGCCCTATGGCAAGTCCCGCCAGAATCCCTCCGATTACAGACAGATACTTAACGGCATGCTCTTTTGTAAAAATCTTCTCTTCGCTTCCCCATTTCACCACTCCTGCCACGCAAATCAGGGGAAGCACCAAAAGCAGCATTTCAGAACGTATCAAATAAGCCAATGCCACAAGAAGCACCGCTCCTGCATTTTTGCGGATAAACTGCTTTGCCGGAAGATTACTGTCCGCAGTAAAAAACAGAAATGCCGCCGCGCCTGCAAGAAGCGTGCAGGTCACTGTATACTGAGCCGCCACCAGATGGTCAAGAAACAACGAAATAATCAATACCGTTTCCGTCAGCAAAAGCAGTGCTTTTCCGGACAGCTTTTGACAAAAGGAAAGGCTTCTGTGAATAATTAGTCCCAGGCTTCCATAATGACAAAAGCACAAGAACAGCCCATACCAGGGCAAGCTTCTCCCTGCTCTGTAAAACAGGCTGATAAGCGCACTGATAAGCCACAGCATCTGAATGTTGTGCCCCTCAGGCACTCCCGTATAAACACCCGCCAGTATATCCTTCATCAACACATCATCATTTAAATCGAAATAGTAGTCATATCTGACCGCCGTAAAAATCATGATGATAAGAAGACATGCAATTGTCCCTATGATATTTTCATATTTTTTCAGGTAACCTTTAAGTGCCATAAAATTCCTTTACTTTTTCTGCAATATAATCCACTTCCGTTTCCTTCAGCTGATAAAACATGGGAAGTCGGAGAAGTCTTTCACTTTCTTTGGTGGTGTACTTGTCCTCCCCGTGAAAACGTCCGAACTTAATGCCTGCCGGCGCGGAATGAAGGGGTACATAATGGAATACGGTATGCACATCATTTTTCTTCATAAAATCAATTAATGCACTTCTCTCCTCCATATCTTTGGTTTTAATATAAAACATATGACCGTTATGGACACACTCCTCAGGAATAAAGGGAAGCTCGATTTTACCCGCTTCCGCTAAAGGGGTCAAAAGCCTCCGGTATTGATTCCACCTTGCAAGACGCACCTGATTAATTTCATCTGCCATCTCAAACTGCGTATATAAATAAGCTGCATTCATATCGCTGGGAAGATAGGAGGAACCAAAATTCTGCCAGCGGTATTTATCCACCTGCCCCCTGAAATATTTGCTTCTGTCAGTTCCCTTTTCTCTCAGGATTTCTGCTTCTTCAATATATTTCTCATCACGAATCAGAAGGGCGCCCCCTTCTCCCATGCTGTAATTTTTGGTTTCATGAAAGCTCAAGGCGCCGAACTGGCCGAAGGTGCCAAGCGCTTTTCCCTTATAGGTACTCATAATTCCCTGGGCGGCATCCTCCACCAAAAGGAGATTATGACGGTCTGCTATATCCATTATCTTATCCATTTCACAGCCCACGCCTGCATAATGCACCACAGCAATGGCCTTCGTCTTTTCCGTAACGGCGGCTTCAATCAGATTTTCATCAATATTCATGGTATCCGGTCTGATATCCACAAAGACAATCTTAGCTCCCCTTAAGACAAAAGCATCTGCCGTGGAAACAAAAGTATAGGACGGCATAATCACCTCATCCCCCGGCTGAATATTACAAAGGAGGGCTGCCATTTCAAGAGCATGGGTACAGGAGGTTGTTAAAAGGCATTTGGCCGTACCTGTTTTTTCCTCTAAAAATGCATTGCACTTATGAGTAAATTCCCCGTCCCCACAGATATGCATGCTTTCCACTGCTTTTTTTACATTTTCTATTTCCCTGCCCGTATAGGGCGGCACGTTAAACCGAATCATACATTTCCTCCCAATTATTCATGAAATAATTAATACGCGGCATTTTTACTGAAATTTATTCGTAAATCACATAAGCTTCATTCGCAAACGCCTGTTCATAACTGTTTTCATCAAGAAAATTCATAATGGCATGAAGCTTTTTATCATTATCACAAGTTTCCTTATCCGTTCCAAACCACTCCATGCCCTTTGCATCTCCATCATAATAAGCCGCCAAATCGGGTGTTATAATTACAAGAGGTTTTTCTTCCCCTTCTTCCATTATAGAAGAGCTCAAGATTTCCAAATCCGACTCCAGCCTTTCAAGGCTGTTGGTATCAAGGTCAGGCCAGGAGGTAAAAACCGCAGGCGCTTTATCCAGATAATAGGAAAGCCCCGGAATATCTCCATATAAAATCAGCTTCTTATCATGATATTCCTTCATATTTTCTGTAACAAAATTACTGATTTCATCTATCGTTTCCGCATTTAACTGCGTTGTATACATACCTGCAAGAACCGTATTGTTCAATACCTTAATACTGCGCTTTTCTCCGTTTTCACCATCCTTAAACACATAACCAAATCCAAGCCCCATGCTCTGGACAAAAAAGGCAAGCACCATGGCAAGCGCCATAGCTTTAACCGGGAAGAAAGGCACCTTCCCCGTATTGTCAAAATATTCCCTTCCCCATCTTACAAACCGGTAAACCATCCAGAAGGTTACGGGCGCCACAAAAAACAGATTGTTCAGCGCAGGCCAGACATAATTATTGCTGCCAAGTGGCGTAACCAGAATTATAACCAGGCAGATACATCCTATCAGCTTCCATTCATCGTCCAGCATTCTGGTTGCCAGCATCCAGACGCATACTGCAATGGATATAATTAAGAAAATAACTCCCCACTGAAGCCCCGACTCTTTTTGATAATATCTGAAATTATACATTCCCCATTTTCCCAGCACTGCAAATAGAAAAACAACGCAGATACAATATACCGCTTTCCGCAGCATGGGGAATTTTTCTTTTTGTATCATAAAAAAGGGAATCCCCGGCAGAATACATAAAATCATATACAGCATCCACTTAAAGCCTTTCCCATATGCCGAAAGAATGGACAGCAGCATTTCCCCCAAGGTATAATCGGAGGCACTGTCCGACATTCCGAATAAACCGCCAATCATCTCCCCATAAGCGCTGATTCCGTACAGGACTGACAGTATAATAAACATAACAGCCTGCGCCGCAAGAAAGCCTGCTATACACAATCCCGTTTCCTTTGCCAGTTTTTCAAAGGATTTTTTCTTTTTTGCCCCATAGTACCATACCGCCACAATCAACACTGCTTCCAGCACATTAGGCACTCTTACGGAAACATTCAGCCCCAGGAAAATGCCGGCAAAAAACAGGCATACGGGTCTGTTTCCTGCAAGTCCCCGGAACAGAAAAACCGCGCCTGCAAGGAACAACAGATAAGTCATATAATTATAAAGGATTCCGGTAGGACACCAGCAAAAGCCAATGGCTGCCAGCTCACCTGCAAAAGCAACCCAGGAAGGCATTTTCGTCTTAAAGAACCGATAAGAAAACAGCGCCATCACACTGATAAAAAGCGAAGTATAAAGCTTCATGCCAAGCATGGTTCCCCCAAAGGGCAGCTTCGTAAGCACAAAGCCCGTCACATTGGAAAGAAAGGTCGCCATTACCCATACTCCGCCTGTCTGCGTAAAAAAGCGGTAATTTCCGAGGCTGTAAGGAGTATCCGTAAGGTCCACACCCTGATTTATCTTAATTAAAGGAAACAAAAGAAGAATTAACGGAAACAATATTTCCGCTGCAAAATGAAGATATTTCTGTATTTCAGCTTTTTTTGTATTCATTTATCAGCCCTCCTATCCTGTCAAACAGAATATTCCTGATCCATTCTATGACAAGTCCTGCTGCAAATAGTATCACCACACAGAAAACCAGTTCCGCCAAAAACATAAGTACGCTGTTATTTCCCTGGGGATTTACAATACCCTTTAAAAACGGATACCAACGATATCTGATATCCGGGTGTTCATGAAACAAATAAATGCCAAAGCTGTATTTTCCCATTTTTCTTATAAAATCAGCTGCTTTTCCTTCTTTCAGATTAATTTTCAAAAATCCATAAACCAGACCTACAGCTCCGGTAAGGCAAAGAATGAAATTGTAATGAAAGGGCACGGTAAAATAATAAGCAGCTCCTGAAAAATATCTGAGAATATACCATAGTCCCACGGTCATGCCGAAAATCAGAAGACAGCTGCAGGCATAAATTTTCCATCCGTTCCGCTTAAAAAACTCTCCTCCATAAAGCCGCAGATAAACGGCAACAAGATAAACACAGATAAACCATGACAAATCATAGCCGTATTTATCAAAAGCAAGCGCCAGAGGGCAAATACTTTTCACGCCGCAGAAAATCAGCAGCAGCAAAAAAAGCGTCAGCTGAAACTGCTTTCTGGTCAGCTTATCCGCCGCTGCGCCCAATACCGGCTGCAATAACAAAAGCAGAAAATATGAAGTTGCAAACCAGTAGCTTTCCGATTCTATGGGAAGCACATACTGCAATAATCCGTAAACGCCTGTTTCCTTCATCAAAACAGGCTGCCCCAGGCAGGTGAGCGCAAAAGGTATCAGCAGGGAGTAAAACCAGATTTGACAAAGAAAGCTGATTGCCTTTGACAGCCTGAAGCTGCTCCGGTATCCAAAATATCCGCTGATAAACACATAAGCATTCACTGCCACAATACAAAAGGCCTCTAAAAATGTTCCCGGAAATACCTTTGCAGGCACCCCGGAAATCTGTTCTGCCGAAAGCAGGCTGCCTGATTCCCGCAGAAAATGCATGACAACAACCATCACCATTGCCAGGATTCTCAATAATTCAATATTTGCAAGCCTCTTTTTTTCAGCCACGGCAGCTTCCTTTCTGTTGCATCATTTTTAACGTTCTCTGGTTGCCTTACCCTTTTCTACACGGTAAACCATATCACACTTTTCTATGGTCTGCAGTCTGTGTGCAATAATAATCAATGTTTTTCTTCCATGCAGCCTGTTAATGGAATCCATAATAGCCGCTTCTGTTTCATTATCAAGGGCCGAGGTGGCTTCATCCAGCACCAGCACCTCCGGGTCTTCAAACAGTGCCCTTGCAATACCGATACGCTGCCTTTGCCCTCCTGAAATACGGATTCCTCTTTCACCGATTCCGGTATCAAGCCCTTCCGGAAGTCCCCTCACAAACTCATCCAGCTGCGCCTCCTTCAAAGCGCGCCATACCTTTTCATCATCAATATCCTCATCCGCACAGCCGAAGGCCACATTCTTGCGGATGGTGGAATCCACCATAAAAATTGTCTGGGGAATATAACCGATATTTTTCAGCCATGAATGGTAGTGGTCCCTGACCTCCACTCCATCTGCCAGAATTTCTCCGCTCTGGAGCTTTAAAAGCCCAAGCAGAATATCCACCACCGTGGTTTTTCCCGCTCCTGAGGTTCCCACGATTCCCACACTCTTTCCAATGGGAATTTCCATGTCCGCATGGTCAAAAATAAGCACCTCTGTATTGGGATATTTATAAACAATATTTTTCAGTTCAATCTTTTCCTTAATTTCCAGCTTTTCAACTTCGATTTTCTTTTGATACGCCGCCTCATCATAATCAATGCTCTCATCCCTGATTTCCTCCTGCAGATTATCGGAAACCCCCATAAAGAACGGTTCAAAATAAGAAATGGAAGTCAAATAGTTATTCATTCTGTTGGCACAGGGAATCAATCTCATAGCCGCCACCGCCAGCAGCGTAATCTGCGTTATAATATCTTCTACTCCCGCTCCTTGTAAAAGCTGCATCATCACATATAAAACCATGCCCGCAATGGAAACCGTTTCAATCAAAAGCCTTGGCGTGGCATTATAAAGATTATAACGCTGCACTGCTCCCACATAACCGGCGCCGCATTTTGCATACTCATTAATAAAATAATTTTCTTTATTGGCTATTTTAATTTCCTTAATTCCCATAACGGACTGGTCAATCCACTTGTAGAGTCCGCTGTAATAATCCTGATTTTCCTCTCCTGCTTTTCGCATAACAGGCTTTAATACGCACTTGATAATTAAAAGCGCCGCAACCAGCAAAACCGCCACTGTAACGGTCATCCATACATCCTTAGCAAAACATACCCCCACCAGACAAACAAATACGATTCCTTCACTGATAAGCTGCAAGAGCGCCAGAATCAGACCATACATGTTGTTGACATCAGAGGTGATGCTTCTTTGGATGACAGCAGTATCGGCATTTAAATAATATTCGTAGGGCCGCTGCATGAAATTAATCATCATTCTTCTGGAGGTTGCAAACTGATTGGTATAGACAAATTTAAGCTGTACCTTCTGCTGAAAAAACAGGAAGATATTTTTTACTGCAAATACGGCAATCAGCCCCATCATAACCAGAATCATAAGACTTCCGGTATCATCATATCCGATGTGGAAAATATCGCAGACAACCTGAAGATAGTGATGCTTTTCCACCGCATTTTCTTCCACCACCACATTCATGACAGGAAGTATCATGCCGACTCCTGCAGTTTCCAGCCCGGCTCCTATGAGCATCAGAAAAATCAGAAAAATCATTTTCCTTTTCTGCTTTTTATCCAGTAATATCATCAACTTTTTATATATTTTCTTCATAAACGCTTTTCATCCTTAATAAAATATCATTATATTTTATCATATCCGCTTCTATAAATCAATTTTGGGATTCCTTCCTTAAAACTGCAACAGTTCAGCCATGCAGAACTTAAAACTCAATTCCCCCGCGCGCTTTTACTCCTCTGGAATAAGGATGCCTTACACATTTCATTTCGGTAATGTAATCCGCACTTTCCCGTAAAAACGCTGCCGGTTCACGCCCTGTCATTACCAGTTCATGGGAAATATCCGAAAATGCAAACAGTTTTTTCAGCCTGTCGATATCCAGCAGCCCCCAGTTTACCGGATAGGTTATTTCATCAAGAACTATCATCTCGCAGCTTTTTTCCTCTGACGATTTCAGAAGCTCGTCCAGTATTTCATTATGTATTTTGGTCAGTTCTTCTTTATCCTTATCAGACATTTTATTGTAGAAGCCGAAATTTTTACTGCTGCGCAGAACCCTGATTCCTTCTATCTTCTGAAAGCTGTGCAGTTCTCCTGTATCATTTCCCTTCATAAACTGGGCAAAAATAACCCTGCTGCCGCTGCCCGCCGCCCTGACGGCCTGGCCTGCTGCCGCGGTAGTTTTCCCTTTTCCGTTTCCCGTATACAGCTGAATCATCTGAAATCCTCCATACTCACACATAATCCCTTCCCAGTATTCTGGCATAACCATAAGTCAGAGGATGGCCTTCCTTTATCCTGTTTGGACAATCCTCTCTTCTGCATCCCGTACAGACCCCCTTGCACCTTACTCCCGCCTCCCTTGTAAGAAGCGCATAAAAGGCAACGCTTTTCTTAGGCGTCATACAATAACCCGCATTACAGGTAACCGGACAGGATAATTTTTTCAGCAGCCCCGGCAAAAGCTCCATAGGAAAAGCTTTTTCACTGCCGAGAAAATAATACCGCTCCACATAATAAGATGTATTTTCAGCCACCCACGCATTATATGCTCCATAAGCACGCATCAGGATTTCGCCGGAAAGAGTTTCGGCCATATAGCTTTCCGTCAATCGTCCGTCCTTTTCATAATCCTCCTGCAAATCATCCACACCGCTTCCAAGGGACATAATCACCCCCGCAAAAGGAGCTTCATTTTCCGCAAAAATGCAATGTTTCCAAAAGGCCTCTCTCTCCATGCAGCTTCTCACAGCTTCCGCTGTCTGCTTCAGCTGCCTGCCATCCTCTTTTCTGTAATGGTATTTTCCGCACACTTCCTTCAAAAAAAGCTCTGTCGTACACTCTTTTATTATTCTGCTAAAACCGGATACCTCCCTGAAAAACATCCTGCTCCTCCGCTATTCTTCCCCTGGGGTAATTACTACCTCATAATCCGGAAGCTCCTGCCATGTGGCATAAAAAGTCATATCCTCATAAACCGGCTTATACTCATCATAGGGAACATTGTGGTTTTCTGCCTGTGATTCCTCATTAAAGCCCTCTGTTTCCCCTTCCGGCGGTATTGCCATAATTATCATCCACTTTCTGATTCTTTCCATGACGTTTTCCTGTTACAATTTTACTTTTTTATCATCAGACTCTGCCGCGTCTTTTACCTCTTACGCTCAGTAAATCTGTTCATTCTGTCTGTGAATTTCCGGCGCTTCATATTTATCCATAAAATCCTCCCCTAAAAATATCTTTTCCTTTGCAAACATAATCGCATCAGGCACGGTAAATACGGATACCACTTTATCAAAGCTCAGGTTTTCCACATAATTCAGTATTTCCATAGGGAATTTACCGTCCAGTACAATATGCTCAGGAAACAGTTTCCGGTAATCCAGCACATCTCTGGGATGGGGTTTTAAAAGCACCTGCACCTTTTGTCCTTCCATCCACTGCTGCTGTTCTATAATATCCCTGAAAATTCTTTTTCTTGTTTCTAAATCACACAAAGGCTCCGTCAGCACCAGAATCTTATGCTGATGCCCTTCTCCTTCTTTCAGCACTTTCTCTAAGTTTTCCCAATTTTCTATAAAAACAGACACTAAAATCTGCTTTTCCTGCTTTCCAAGCCTCTCTGTCAGTTCTTTTCTCGGCTTCTCAATATATTTGGGGCAGGGATACTGCAATACGGAAATATCATTTACCTCCATATCAAGGCAATACTTGGAATAACCGTTCTGTATAAAAATAAGATTGCGGGCGGCCATCCATGCCTTCAGCCCAAAATGCCCCTTGTTATCAAAGCGTGCCGCGTCATAATAACGGATACAGTCCAGCCCATCCTCAAGTGCATGATAATAAATTTTATGGGCGCTGAGATAATACCCAATCGGATCGGAATCGCAGAACACATAAATATCCTCATATTCCTTTAAATCCACCGGAACAAAAGGCTCTAAAAGCTTTCCGAAACGTTTAGTAAAACGGATTCTCTGAATCAGGTTTTTCACAAGGCTTCCTGTATTCTGATGAAGCTTTTCAAGCTCCGGAAAAAAGCTTTCCTCTTTTTCCTCAAAAGGGATTACTTCCTCAAACAGACCGGATTTTTCCGCTCTCTGTTTCAGACTGCCAAAATCATTTGACATGCTGCTGAGCATCAGGGAGGCCTGTCCCCACTGCTCTTTCCCTCTGTTTAGCTCTTTTAAACAGGCAATATATGCATGATAAAAGGTGTGGCAAATATAGATTCGCTTATGGCTTTTCATTGCTGTTTTGCTCCCCTTACATTACATTTCAATTCTTTTTAAGCATAGCTAATAATAGCATAGCTAATAATAGCATAGCTAATAATAGCATAGAAATTTATTTGAATGCAATGAAATATAGTGTATAATCATAGATATTAAGGAAAATTTAAGGAGCTAAAAATCATGGGCAAAAAACTTGCTATTATTACTGCCAGAGGCGGCAGTAAACGAATTCCCCGGAAGAATATAAAGGAATTTTGCGGAAAACCTATTTTATGCTATTCCATTGAAGCTGCAAGGGATGCAGGCGTTTTTGATGAGATTATGGTTTCCACGGAGGATGAAGAAATTGCAGAAATTGCAAAGGCGGCCGGCGCATCGGTTCCCTTTTTGCGTTCCTTTGAAACCGCCGGGGATTATGCCTCCACCGATGCTGTAATTATGGAAGTCATAACGGAATATCAAAGAAAAGGACAAGAATTTGACGCCTTCTGCTGCATTTATCCTACTGCTCCTTTTTTAACGGGAGAAAAGCTGAAATCAGCCATGACGCTTCTTAACGATGCGGATTCCGTCATGCCTGTGGTTCCTTTTTCCTATCCGCCCCAGCGCGGACTGATTGTAAATAAAGAAGGCTTTGTAGAAAGACAGTTTCCGGAATATGCCTCTGCAAGAAGTCAGGATTTACCTGAAATTTATCACGACTGCGGACAGTTTTATGCCTGCCGGACAGCACCCTTTTTAGAAGCGGGCACTACAGACGTTAAGCGTCTTGTTCCCCTTGTTTTGTCTGAAATGGAGGTACAGGACATTGATACCCCGGAAGACTGGGAAATCGCAGAAATCAAATACAGGAGAGTTTTTAAGCATGAGTGAATTTTCATCCGCATCCCCCTTTTACCGGATTAAGGAAAAGGATTTATTATATGATATCAGGCTGCTTCAGGAATCCCTTTCGGAAAACTGGGGGAATTTTGTTATGGGCTATTCCGTAAAAACAAACTCCCTTCCCTGGCTTTTAAACTATTTAAGGGAACAGGATTTTTATGCGGAGGTGGTTTCCGCTGCAGAATATGATCTGGCACACCGTCTTGGTTTTTCCGGTAAAAACATTATTTACAATGGTCCCATTAAGGACAAAAAGGTGTTTGAAACTATTTTAATTGCCGGAGGTTATATCAATCTTGATTCTTCCTATGAGCTTGACTGGATGGAAGAGCTGAGCAGCCTTTATCCCTTCAGAAGCTTTTCCGTAGGTGTACGGGTCAACTGCGATATTGCCGCTCTCTGTCCTGAAGAAGAGCTTGTAGAAGAAGAGGGGGGACGCTTTGGATATTGCTATGAAAACGGCGTACTGAAAAATGTCATTGACCGTCTGCAGAGTCTTCCCAATGTAAAGGTAGGAGGGCTGCACCTTCATTCCTCAACCCAGTCCAGAACAGTGCAGGTATACGGCGCTCTGTCCGGAATGGCTGTAAAGATTGCAAAGGAATATGATTTATCTTTAGATTATGTGGACATGGGCGGCGGCTATTTCGGAGGCCGCTCAGATAAACCTGATTACCGTGATTATTTTAAGGAAATCTGCCGTGTGCTGGGCAGCTGGTTCGACAGGGAAAAGACCGTTCTCATTGCGGAACCGGGGGTTTCCCTGATTTCCCGTGCCACCACCTTTGAAACCGAGGTTCTTGATATTAAAGAAATCCGGGGGCGGAAATTCATCGTCACCAGCGGAAGCCGGGTAAACTTAAATCCTCTTGTTACAAGACATGTATATCCTCATCATATTGAATACGCAGGGAACCCGGATGCAAGAGGCAGGGAAGCGTCCCAGTGGGTCTGCGGTTCCACCTGCATGGAATATGACAGACTGTTTGAAATTACAGACGATACGGCGCTGATGCCCGGGGACAAAATCATTTATGATACAGCAGGCGGTTATACCATGTGCCTGAATCCCCTTTTCATTCATTATTTCCCAGCGGTTATTGTGGAGAGGCTGGACGGAAGCCTGTTTACTGCAAGGCAGCCCTGGACCAATGAAGAATTTTTACAGAAGAATTATTGGTAAGGCAAGCATAAAGGAGTGTTTGAATATGAACAAAAATTTAAAAATAGGACACAAAACAGTCGGCGAAAATGCCCCTGCCTTTATTGTGGCGGAAATTTCCGCCAACCATAATCAGGATTACAGCAGGGCGGTGGAAATCATTCATGCCGCCAAAGAAGCCGGTGCCGACGCAGTAAAGCTGCAGACTTATACGGCGGACACCATTACAATTGACTGTGATGATGAATGCTTCCAGATTAATGAGGGAACTATTTGGGACGGCACCACCTTATACAAACTTTACAGCGAAGCTTACACTCCCTGGGAATGGCAGCCCCGTCTTAAGGAAGAAGCCTCAAAGCTGGGGCTTGAATGCTTCTCCTCTCCTTTTGATTTTACATCAGTGGATTTTCTGGAAGAAATGAAGGTTCCTGCCTATAAAATTGCTTCTTATGAAATTAATGACATCCCGTTAATCCGGAAAATCGCAAAGCTGCATAAGCCTGTTATTTTCGCTACCGGGATTGCTTATCCCGAAGATATTGAGCGGGCGCTTAAGGTCTGCAGCGAAGAGGGAAATGAGGACATTATTTTACTGAAATGCGTTTCCTCTTATCCTACCCCTTATGAGGCAGTGAATTTAAATGTCATCCCAACGCTTGCCAGAACCTATGATTGTCTTACCGGAATCTCCGACCACACCATGGGAACCATTGTTTCCGCCGGAGCCATTCCTTTAGGCGCTAAAATGGTGGAAAAACATCTGACACTCCGCCGGAGCGACGGCGGCCCCGACGGCGCTTTCTCCATGGAGCCTGAAGAATTTAAACAAATGGTGGATGAAATCCGCATCTTGGAAAAAGCTCTGGGAAGCAGCGAATATGTGCTCACAGATGCCCAGAAAACGGAGCACGAAGGCTCCCGCTCTTTGTTCGTGGTAAAAGATATTCAGAAGGACGAACTCCTCACTCCGGAAAATATACGTTCTATCCGTCCCGGCAACGGACTTCATACCATGTACTATGAAGATGTTCTCGGGAAAAAGGCAAAACACTTTTTAAAGAAAGGAACTCCACTTGCATGGGAACTAATCGGTTAGTTTACATCCGGACAGACGGCAACAGCAAAATAGCAACAGGGCATCTGGTGCGCTGCATTTCTATTGCGGATGCCTGCCTGAAGCTCGGAATGGAGGTCTGTTTTCTCGTTTCCGATGAAGAAAGCAGGTCGCTTTTAAGCCAGCATTCTGTTTTCGGAAGGGCAGACGCTTTCCCCGCTGTCAAAATACTGAAAACAGCAGTTTATGACGATTTGGAAAAAGAGCTCCGCGAAATAACCCCATTGCTTTCTGATAATCCCCGGTGGCCGGAAACGGTTTTTCTTCTGGATTCTTATTATGTAACGGAAAAGTACCTAAGAACCATAAGACTTTACTGCAAAACCGCATATCTGGACGATTTGCGGCTATTTGATTATCCTGTTGATCTGGTGATTAATTATGATGTAATACCTGCCAAGGCACTCTCCGGTTATGAAAAGGCATACCAAAAAGCCGTAACAGCCTTGCTTGGCGCTTCCTATACCCCTTTAAGGAGCCAGTTCCAAAACAAAAAGGGGCGCCTGCGCGACTCCGTATCGGATGTTCTTGTTACCACCGGCGGCAGCGACCCTTATCATTTCTGCATACGCTTCCTGGAAGCAATGAAAAATTTCCGTTTTAATCTGCACCTTGTCATAGGCAGGTTAAATACCGACAAAGAGAAGCTCCATGCCCTTTCTGCAGAATATTCATTTATTAAACTGCATGAAAATGTGACTGATATGGCTTCCTTAATGGAAAGCTGCGATCTGGCGGTATCCGCCGCAGGCACCACTTTGTATGAGCTGTGTGCATTAGGCGTTCCTGCAATCAGCTTTACCATGGCTGACAATCAGCTTACAGCAGCGGCCGCCTTTGCCGAAGCAGGTGCAATTCCCTGTGCAGGAGATATCCGGACTTCTTATGAAACAGTTCTTGCTGCTGTCAGGAATTTTCTGACGCTTCTATCAGAAAGCGAATCAGAAAGAAAATCAGCTCATGAAACCATGAGCAGACTGGTTGACGGAAACGGCGCCGCACGAATTGCCAATGCACTGCATATTCTGTAAGAATCTGTTCTTATGAAAAGAACAGATTCTTTATTTTTTCGGCCTGCATCAGCAGGACTGCCTGATTTTTCCCTTCCAGAATAAAATATCCCCGTCCCATAAGGGAATGCCCGTCCGAAACGGGAGGCAGCTTTTCTCCTTCTTTCACATTGCACTCCCAGTCAATCAGCGGAAATTCCTTTAGCTGCCGTTCATCCGGCACTTTTGCTACACAGCCCTCCATATCAAAATAATGTATCATCATTTGCCTTGTATTTGCCGGAGTAAAGCAATAGCTCTGACCCAGCCTGTATTTGATATATTCTTCAGCCATGTCTATACCCGTACACAACGGCGTAAACAGATTATGAAGATTATGGCCTGAAGGCCTGGCGGATAGTTCAATGACAAAAGGGCCCTTTTCCCCCCTGATAATATCCGCATGAAGAAGACACTCTGACAGTCCCAGGCATTCCGCAAGCTTTTTCATATAATCAAATACCTGCCGCCAAAAAATATCTTCCGGCAAAACAGAAAAATATCCTATTGCCTGTCTGGCCGGAGGCGGCGTATTTTCTTTTTTCCGGAGCAGAATCATATGGAACTGTCCCTGTATAACCGCCCCGTCCACTCCATATTCTTCGCCCGGTATACACTCTTCAACCACATAGGCTTCACCTTCCGCAGCCTTTAACGCCCCAAGCAGTTCTTCCATGTCCGCCGCCATATGGATACCCCTGCTGCCGGAACCGAATCTGGGCTTTACAATCACCGGAAAGTTTAACGGCAATTTACCCGATAAAAAGCTGTCTGCCAGTTCTTCCTTTGTCATTCCATCTTCCCGGCTTCCTGCCCTGTAACAATGACAGTTCCGCAGGTTCGCCTCCTGCAGCTTGTGATGAAATTTATATTTATCGGTACACAAAACCGCTGTTTCTCTGCTGATTCCCGGCAGTTTCAATGCGTCGTTTACCGCTCCTATCGTTGTCAGATATCTTCCGATTGGCACTGTCAGCACAAAATCCGGTTTCTCCTTTTGTACCGCTTCTATTGCGGCATTTTCATCTGAAATATCCACAACAAGAGCCTTATCCGCTGCCCGCAATCCTTCCGCTTCCGGATTACCGTCAAGAGCTGTGATACTAAGCCCATGCTCATGGGCCTTTTCAATTGTATGCAGCGCTTCCCCGCTGGCACCTATGATTACTGCTTTCATATCTTTTATTTTCCTTCTTAAATTCGTCAATTACTTTTATTTATAGTAATATAAAGTTCACAGAATGCGCTTTCTATTGTTCAGTCTATCACAGAACCTTTCACACCTCAATGAAATTCCTTTCAAAAACCTGTTGCAAGCGATTGACTTGCCAATTTCAAATTAGTATAATAGGAAAAGTGAATGGAGTCGTATCGAAGCGGTCATAACGGGGCGCACTCGAAATGCGTTAGCCCTCCGGGGCACGAGGGTTCGAATCCCTCCGACTCCGCTAAAAAGCACCGAAGTAAAACTTCGGTGCTTTTTATACATGCAATCACTATTTAATTGTTAAATCTTTAATCTGTCTAACCAATTCAACCGGAAATATGTATCACTTTATTCAGCTGAACCGTTTTCGTTAATCTGCTTATACACGCCAAGGCCATACAGTATCGGAAGAACCAGACTGATAAGTGAAGAAACAATACTCTGCCCCTGAACCAGATTACTGATAAATGAGATAACAGCCAGAACAATTAAAATAATGGCTAAAACCTTACCTGCCTTTACGTTGGCTTTCAATCCCACAACACCTGCTGCAATTCCCAATGCTACTCCCACTAAAATGAAAACAGCGGCTACCGCAGCCACACCAACGCCGGCTCCTACACTACCTGCTGCAGCGCCGATAACTACACCGGCACCAATAAAACCTACAATAACAACCAGTCCGGCGATTACCTCAAAAATAATGTAAAGAATACTGACTACCTTCCAAAGAGTGTTTGGCTTATTCATGAATTTTCCCTCCTCATATTTTTATCCGCCATTACGGGAGCCAATCATTAACTCTATAATGAGCATACTAAACCTGTCATTTTATGTCAAGTAAAATCTGAAATGCTGTAGCCGCCGCTATCAGTACTGCGCTGTGGAATCGTTCCCACTTTTCTTCCTATACAAAACCACCGGTTAATCAATATCATTATATCATGCTGGAAGCCTGTTGCTGATAGGAAACAGCCTCCTTCTGATAAAACACTGCCTGGGCATGCCGAAGTTCACTGTATTTTCCTTTCTTTGCCAAAAGTTCTTCATGGCTGCCCTTCTCCATCATTATTGAGAATGGTATCAAGTCCTTCCGGCAGTGTATCAAGCCGTTTCCCAAAGCCTGATTTTCGTAAAACGGCTTCTGCCAGAGAACTGTCATAGCTTCGGGCAGCCGCCACATTCTCCCCAAGACCAAAGGAAAGTAACTTAAAATCCTGAAATACAATGCTGAATGTGGACAGATATTCCCGGTAATCATACATTAATTTTTTTAAAAATCTGCTAAAAGTATCTATTTTACAAGCTTTATAACAGACCGACTTTTTACAAAGCGTATACATATTTGCACTACAGACACAAGTCGATCTACAAAATTATTTTTTCTTTTCTTTCCTCCATATAAGCTATTTGCACAACTTTTTGCTAATCTTCGCATGAAGATAATTCAATATATTATGTAAAGCTTTCTACCCAATATTTGTGGGATAATAGAGATCATGGAGAGTTTTCCATTTTCTTTTCAATTTTGGAAAGTTTTTGAAAATTTTAGCTGGGCAAGATTGGCAAGATTGCGAAGCTAAAGTTAAAAGCCCTATTGACAAACCCCGAAACCTTTTGTATGATAATTTCATCAGGAAAAAATCTAAATAATGTGCATTTCGCACCTTCGGGCAGTTTCTGCCAGTTTTTTCTTTTATTACATTAAATATGGCAGGAACTGAAAAGCGTTAGCAAATGTGCTCTGATATCCTTCCCACACCTAAGGAGGGTATCATATGAAAAATTATGTCAGCAGCTTTATGAATTATCTTGGCTGGAAAATACGGCACAGGGTTCATCCCCAAGTCAATAACCCCGCCGCAAGCAGCGGGGCATGGAAATTGAAGCGCCCCAAGG
>CAZDPE010000006.1:0-54603 GCA_964507235.1 uncultured Lachnospiraceae bacterium | reverse complement strand
TTGGAGTGGAAATATACATTCCGCCAACTTATGAATGGTATGGCTGAACTGTTACAAAAAATGAGTAAAAATGCTTCTTCTATGGTCCATTACACAGAAGAAGCATTTAAAATACGTATAATTATTTACATTTTTCCACGCCAATAGTCACTTTTTCACCATTAACATTCCATTCCTTAATGATTGCAAGTTCAGCATCTGTCAGAATTGCATCCGCCAATACCTTTTCGGAAATAGCCTCTTTATTGTTATTTACCACCTGTGCAATCTTTTCATTGCCGCTGATGGCTACTTTAATATGATCCATAACCTCAAAATCAGCTTCCTTACGCATGGTCTGAATTTTACTGATTACTTCATATACAAAGCCTTCTTCAATCAATTCAGGTGTTAAATTAGTATCAAGCACTACAGTTACATAATTGTCGGCTTCTGTTACAAAGCCTGCCTTCTGAGCCACATCAATCAGCAAATCTTCCTCAGCGAGGGAAATTTCCACGCCGTTCACTTCAAACTTAAGGGCTCCCTCCGCTTTCAGCTGCTTCATTGCCTGAGTACCGTCTACTGCTGACAGGTATTCTCTGATACCGCCAAGCTGCTTGCCGTACTTAGGTCCCACTGTCTTTAACTGCGGCTTAAAGCTGTAGCTTGTCAAATCGCTGACATCCTCCTTAAATACCACTTTTTTGACATTCAATTCATCTTCAATGATATTCTTAAAATACTCATCCAGCGTATGGGCTGCCTTTACGTACATTGTGCCGATGGGCTGACGGTTTTTAATATTTGCCGCATTACGGGCTGCACGTCCCATGACAACGATATCAAGGGATTCCTCCATGCTTTCTTCCAGCTTCTTGTCAATCATGCTCTCATCAGCTGTGGGGAAGTCACATAAATGAATGCTTTCAGGAGCATCTTTATCTATACTTCTTACCATATTCTGGTAGATTTCTTCTGTCATAAACGGAATCATCGGTGCCGCGCACTTGCAGATTTCCACCAAAGCAGTATAAAGGGTCATATAAGCATTAATCTTATCCTGCTCCATTCCCTTTGCCCAGAAGCGCTCACGACAGCGGCGCACATACCAGTTGCTCATTTCGTCTACAAAGTTATCAAGTACTCTTGCCGCTTCGGGAATTCTGTAATTTTCAAGGTTTGCATCCACTTCCTTAATTGCCGTATTTAACTTGGAAAGCAGCCACTTATCCATTACAGGAAGCTTATCATATTCCAGTTTGTACCTGGCTGCGTCAAACTCATCAATATTCGCATACAGGATAAAGAATGCATAGGTATTCCAAAGAGTGCCCAGGAACTTACGCTGTCCTTCCTGCACGGCCTTGCCATGGAAACGGTTAGGCAGCCAGGGTGCGGAATTAATATAGAAATACCAGCGGATAGCATCTGCGCCGTAGGTTGCCAGCGCTTCAAAGGGATCCACAGCGTTTCCTTTGGACTTGCTCATCTTCTGTCCGTTTTCATCCTGAACGTGTCCCAGAACAATAACATTTTCATAAGGCGCTTTGTTAAATAATAAGGTTGATTCAGCCATCAGGGAATAGAACCATCCCCTGGTCTGATCCACTGCCTCGGAAATAAACTGGGCCGGGAACTGGGCTTCAAACAGTTCTTTATTTTCAAAAGGATAATGATGCTGTGCAAAGGGCATTGCTCCTGAGTCAAACCAGCAGTCGATTACCTCAGGCACTCTCTTCATTGTTTTGCCGCACTCAGGGCAGGTACAGGTAATTTCATCAATATAAGGTCTGTGCAGCTCCACAGTCTTAGAAGCGGGATTTCCGCTTAATTTTTCCAGCTCTTCTCTGGAACCGATAGCCTCCTGATGTCCGCAGCCTTCACACTCCCAGATGTTTAAAGGAGTACCCCAGTAGCGGTTACGGGAAACGCCCCAGTCCTGAATATTCTCAAGCCAGTTTCCAAAACGCCCTTCACCGATGGATTCAGGAATCCAGTTAACAGTCTTATTGTTGCGTACAAGATCATCACGTACTGCCGTCATCTTGATAAACCATGATTCTCTTGCATAGTAAATAAGGGGCGTATCACATCTCCAGCAGAAAGGATAATCATGCTCAAACTTAGGAGCGGAGAAAAGCTTTCCTTCTTTATCAAGGTCTACAAGCACATCAGGATCCGCATCCTTAACAAATTTTCCGGCATAAGGAGTTTCACTTGTCATTTCACCTTTGCCGTCTACGAACTGTACGAAGGGAAGATCATATTTACGTCCTACCTGGGCATCATCCTCACCGAATGCAGGCGCAATATGAACGATACCTGTACCGTCTGTCATGGTAACGTAATTATCGCAGGTTACAAAATGTCCCTTCTTATGCTGCTTTGCTGCCGCTTCTCCCGCACATGCAAATAAAGGTTCATATTCTTTATACTCAAGGTCTTTGCCGGTATAGGTTTCCAGCACTTCGTAAGCAGGCTTTCCTTCTTCTGCCAGAGAGCCCAGCACATTGTCAAGCAGTGCCTGTGCCATATAGTAGGTATAGCCGTCTGCTGCTTTTACTTTTACATAGGTTTCATCCGGGTTAACGCAAAGCGCTACGTTAGAAGGCAGCGTCCAGGGTGTTGTAGTCCATGCCAGAAAATAAGCATCCTCACCGATTACTTTAAAACGGACTACTGCGGAACGTTCTTTAACTGCTTTATACCCCTGCGCAACCTCATGGGATGAAAGGGGGGTTCCGCATCTCGGACAGTAAGGCACAATCTTAAAGCCTTTGTATAATAAACCCTTATCCCAAATCTGTTTCAGCGCCCACCATTCGGATTCAATAAAATCATCATGATAAGTTACATAAGGGTCATCCATATCAGCCCAGAAGCCGACAGTATCTGAAAAATCCTCCCACATACCCTTATATTTCCATACGCTTTCCTTACACTTGGTGATGAAGGGGTCAAGACCATATTCTTCAATCTGCTCCTTGCCGTCAAGGCCAAGCAGCTTTTCCACTTCCAGCTCGACCGGAAGACCATGGGTATCCCATCCCGCCTTTCTGGGAACCATATATCCTTTCATAGTACGGTATCTGGGAATCATATCCTTGATTACACGGGTAAGCACGTGCCCGATGTGGGGCTTTCCGTTAGCGGTAGGAGGTCCGTCATAAAAGGTATAAGTAGGTCCTTCCTTGCGGTTTTCCATACTCTTTTTGAAAATATCATTTTCCCGCCAGAAGACTTCTACTTCTTTTTCCCGGTCAACAAAATTCAGGTCGGAGTTTACTTTCTGATACATAATTTTCTTCCTTTCTTTTCTTTTTCTCTCCCTGACTAAGCAGACTCGAAATGCTCTGCAGCTGCCGCTTCAATATCTGACTCTTTCCTGTCCAAACAGACTCGAAATGCTCTGCATTTCTCGTTCGCGTTGCTCGTCATATATTGCACCGGCATCTTGCAGGACCTTCCTGCAGCTGCCGCTTCAATATCTGACTCTTTCCTGTCCAAGCAGACTCGAAATGCTCTGCATTTCTCGTTCGCGTTGCTCGTCATATATTGCACCGGCATCTTGCAGGACCTTCCTGCAGCTGCCGCTTCAATATCTGACTCTGCTTAGTCGCGCAAAAAACCCCGTCCGTAAAAAGGACGAGGGTATATTCCACGTTAACCACCTGTTTACATCATACGCACCGATTCTCTTCTTCACATAATACAGTTGAAAAGTCATCAGTTTAATATGGCTTCCCATAACGGAGGAACTCCGGCAAGACTTACTTTGGAATTTCCTTTTCAGTCCGCAGCTCGGAAGTGATATTCACTGACTCTTTTACTGATGCCGGTTCACACCCCTCCCGGCTCTCTGAAACGTTCAAAGAATAGCTACTGTCTTCGTCATTGCCTTTACTTTTTAAAAAGTACACCATTAACATATATTTTGTCAAGTATTTGCTTTATTTTTATGCCCTTACTTGTAACAGTTCAGCCATGCAGAAACAATTGTACAATATGACCGTGAGAGCTTGCTCGCTAAGGGCATATTGGTGTTAGTGTTCCTGTATGTACGAAACCTTGTGAAGCGTACCATTCTTTCAATACAGTATTCTCTTCAACAATACCAATGCAAACCTTCTTACACCCCAGTTCCTCTGCAATTTTAAATGCATGCCTCATTAATTGCTCTCCAATTCCTTTATGCCGGTATTCCGGAAGCACACACACATTATTAAGCTCGCATTCTTCATTTTCCTGCTGTAACAAGGAATAGTAGCCCACAATAACATCATCCTCCATATACACATACATAGGACGATGTTCACCTTTCATATGCCAATCCAGTCTACTTTCCGCAGCAGCAAATGCTGTAAATCCAAACTCATCCGCCACAGTCATAAAACTCCTGACTATAACCCTCACGCACTCCTTAATATCTTCCTGTTTTACTGCTCTAATCATAATACCTTCCCCAATCATTTTTAAGTCAGTATCAGCAAGGACTTTCACATTCAGTTCCTAATCTTAGTTTGCATCAGAAAATCTGTAGACGCAATCTTTTTTCTGATGTAAAATAAAAAAGGAGGTTTATTTATGAACGAAAAAACTGATTCACATCAATATATAGAAACAGACGGAGATTTTAAAATGCGGGAGCTGGACAAAAGCGACCTTGAGCAGTTCAATGCCCTGCTTCAATATGCATTTCAGGTAACCTCCTATGATTTGTTCCAGACCGGCTGGCAGCAGGAGGAAATCAAGTATGCCAAACGTCCCATTCTGGAAGAAGCCTACGTGCTTGGATGGTTTTACAAAGAAAGACTTGCTTCCATGATTGTGGTTTATTCCATGAAAGTGAATATTCATGATGAAATTATGGATATGGGCGGCATTACCGGTGTTGCCACTTATCCTGAATATACGGGAAGAGGATTAATACATTCCCTGATGAAACATGTGATTAATTACATGCACGAAAAGGATATGCTCATCTCTTTCCTTTATCCTTACTCCATTCCCTTTTACCGCAAAATGGGATGGGAAATTGTTTCCGATAAACTCTCTTTCACTGTCAAAGATACACAGCTTCCCAAGACCCGCCCGGTAAGCGGTATGGTAGAGCGCGTCAGTTTAGATTCAGAAGATTACCACAATGTGCATTCTTACTTTGCCCTTCAGCGGCACGGGGCTTTAATCAGGGATGCTTTATCCTGGGAGGAATATTGGCGCTGGGACAATGATGATATGATTGCCGCCGTTTACTACAATAAGGAACACAAACCGCTGGGATATGTGGTCTATTATATCGCAAATGAAATTTTCCACATTAAAGAAATGGTATATTTGAATATTGAGGCCAACTACGGATTATGGAATTATATCAGCGCCCATTTTTCCATGATTACTCAGGTACAGGGGGACAATTACTCCGGCGAGCCTATGGCATACCTGTTTGAAGACAGTGAGATTACCGAAACAATTTCTCCTTATATCATGGCAAGAATCATCAATGTCCGGGATTTTCTTGAATATTATCCTTATCAGGTACAGCCCGAGGATTTTAAAATCCATTTCAAAGTGCATGATGAAATGGCTTCCTGGAATGAAGGGGATTATATGGTTTTCTGGCATGAAGGAGAAACTGTCTGTGAGCAGGTAGAGGATAACCAATCCATTAATGTTGTGGAACTGGATATTAATACTCTTACCACTATGCTCATGGGATATAAGCGTCCTTCCTATTTATATGAACATGAAAAAATCAAGACTGAATACTATATGCTGACCTGGCTGGAACGCCTCATAGCTGTTGAAAAACCATATTTTTCAGACTATTTTTAAAACCTGCCGCCTGCAAAGCGGTTAGCCTCGCAGTAAGTTTATGCCTGCCCTGTACCTGCCTGCATCGCCAGGTACAGGGCGTGCTTTCCGTTGTTTCGTTTACCGCAAAAGCTCCAAAAGTTCTTCCCGGGTAAAGCTTCCGCCTCCCATATCCTCTCCTGTAAGAATACTGTCTGCCAGTTCCTTTTTCTTCATTTGCAGCTTCATAATGTTTTCTTCGATGGTATCTTTCATAATCAGCTTATATACCGTAACCACATTCTGCTGCCCGATTCGGTGCGCTCTGTCCGTTGCCTGATTCTGCACAGCCAGATTCCACCATGGGTCATAATGTATTACAATATCCGCAGAAGTCAGATTCAAGCCTGTCCCACCTGCCTTCAAGGAGATACAAAATACTTTGGTTTCATCATGATTAAAGGCTTCCACCAGACGGCTTCTCGTTTCCTTCGGCGTTGCACCCGTAAGTGTATAATAAGAAATGCCGTCCTCCCTCATTTTTTCCTGTAACTTCTCCAGCATGGAAGTAAACTGCGAAAACAGGAGAATTTTATGCCCGCCTTCAATGGCATTATGTAAAAGATCCAGACACATATCCGTTTTAGCGGAAGGAGCATTAAAATTTTCATACACCAGAGCCGGATTACAACATAGCTGTCTTAACCTTGTCAGCTCAGATAAAATCTGAATTTTAGAATTTTTAAATTCCTCTTCTGTCTGTTTATCCAGCATCAGCTTCATGCGTTTTACATGAGCATCATAAAGCTGCTTCTGTTCACCTTCCATTCCCGCAAATACGTTTTCCTCCAGTTTATCCGGCAAATCCTTCAGCACATTTTTCTTCAATCTCCTTAGTACGAAAGGCTTTATCATCCTTCGGAGTCTTTCCATTGCCTTTTCATCCCTGTTTTGCACCACGGGAATCTCTATCTCTCTGCGGAATCTCTGATAAGAAAACAAAAATCCCGGCATCAGATAATCAAAAATACTATGCAGCTCACTGAGTCTGTTTTCTACCGGAGTGCCTGTCAGCGCAAAACGGCAGACCGCTGTAATTTCCTTTACCGCCCTGGCCGCCTGGGTATTATGATTTTTTATATATTGAGCTTCATCGATAATCTGACAATAAAAACTAATTCCCTCGTAAGCCTCTAAATCCCTTCTCAGCAAATCATAAGAAGTTATCAGTATATCCCGGCTTTGAGATTCCTTTATTCTCTGTTTTCTTTCTTCCGCGGACCCTGTTATCATTTTCACCGGCAGAACCGGAGCAAATCTCTGAAACTCATTATTCCAGTTAAACACCAAAGAAGCAGGCGTTACGATCAGACATCTTCTGTTATCATTAATTCCGGCTTCCAAAAATTCCGACAGTAAAAAAGCAATCACCTGAAGCGTTTTCCCAAGGCCCATATCATCCGCCAGAATCCCTCCGAATCCGTTAGCCGCAATAGTCTTCAGCCATTCAAACCCCTTCTTCTGATAATCCCTGAGTATATCTTCCAAACTGGCGGGAATCTCATAATCTGCATCCTGCACCTGCTTCATATTTTGAATCAGCTTAAGAAACTGTTCGTCCTTCGTTATTTTCAGCTTATCGGTTTCTTCAAATCCGTCCTCCAGATAAACAGCCCTGTATCTGGGAAGCTCTGCTTTTCCTTTGCGAAGCTGCGTTTCCGATAATCCCAGATTGTCCTTAGCCTCCAATAAAGGCCCTAATTCTCCCTCATTTACGTTGACAAAATCACCATTCTTTAAGCGGTAGTATTTTTTCTTCCTTTCATATCTTGAAAGAATTTCAGCCAGCTGCTCTATGGACATATCTTCAGCCGAAACCTTAAGTTCCAGCAATTCCCCCGAAAGAGAAACTCCCATTTCCACTCTGGGGGAGGACACCACCCTGATTTTTTTCAGGGCATCCGAAACATATACCTCGGCAGCCTTCTGAAGCCTTGGAATTCCTTCGGTCAACAGTTCATACAGCTTTTCATCATCTTCTGCCAGAGCCATCTGACTTCCGTTTTCATCATAAGCATTAAAATAGGAAGACACCAACTCCTTCATCTGCATTTCAGTTACCATATCTCTTGCAAGATCCGGTTCCTGCTTTCTTTTTTCAAAAAGATTCCATTTCCTGTCCCCATAGACCGCCATAAGCCTGCAGGTAATAAAATCTCTTTGGGGTGCATCCAGATATATTTCAAAAGAAACAGGCTGTATATTATAATCCTTTATGTCAAAATTCTCATTGCTGCATTCATAGAACTTCTCCAGCACGGGCAGAAGTTCTCTTCCAAACACCGGCACATCTCTCTTATCAAGATATACCTGTCGCTCCGGTATCTCCGACATACAGGTAATAAAATCCGCAATGGGAGCAAGCGCTTTTTTATCCTCCAGGTAAATAAGGCCGTCATCAAAATAAATATAAAAATCGTTACCCTGGTATCCGAACAGCTTACCGACAGCTACGGTAATCCCATGCTCCTTCCCGGTTATTTTCATGGTTCTTACCAGCTTCTGCTCCGTAACCGTCCACAATCTTTCGCCTGTTCCATTCACATTTGCCATAAAGCTTCGATTGCCTGTCGCTATAAGAAACCTCTCCAGCTCAGCTGCAGAAAGAGGCATTTTTCTGATTTTCGGAAGCGCCTGCCTATACGAATATCCATAATATTGATACTGCTGATAATGACCTCCATTTTCGTCCAGCCACTGCTTTATAAATTGTACCAGCCTTACGGAATCTTCATGGAAGGCTTCCTGCACATGAAGAAAGGAAAGCTTCCGGCCATAGGAATACTCATTTCCCTCCTGCAGATTCTGACAGAATTCAAAAATATCCTTCAATACATACATCTGAGATATCCCGATTTTAAATTCCAGCGTTATCCCATCTAATCTGCATTCCAAATAAGGCTCCAGCCTTACTTTTCCATAGACTTCCTTGCTTTTCAGCGGAAGAAGTCTTTTATCGCTCTGCCTCTTCAATAATCTTTTTATTGCAGGTGTAGTCACCGGAAGCCCGTAATCCTGAAAAACACTGTCCCGGGTCCTGCTTTCTTCAGAAACAAACCTTCGTCCTCCGGCACTTCGGTACTTGCTGTTATCTTCTCCGAGGGTTATATACTCAAAAATAGTTTGCTGACGGTTTGCATAATCCACATATTCAAGCAATGCCGCCACACAGTGCTTGCAAATTCCGGAATAACTGTAAAAAGCAGGGCATTCACAAAAGCTTTCGCTTAAATCCTCAGTGAGAGAATTATACAGAAGTTCTACATTATAATTATTTCTCCCACTCCCCATTACTACGGCATGAATACTGGTTTCTTCTTCATCTGTTTCTTCAACGCTGAATTTCATTACCTTACTCTGCCGGTATAAATCAAATCCCCGGCTGTAGGAAGTGGAATTAGTAAATTTTTTTATCTGTCGTTTATTTAACATGGCAATCTCCTTAAAGGATGTTATTCTATTATTCTACTGTTCTTTTATTATTGATTCAATAATTTTTTCACTGTCTTGTCACCTGTAAAAAACAGGTGTATAGTAAAAAAAAATTTGCACATTACACTATGTTATAAAAGGAGAATTCCCATGGACAGACAAAACCTGACACTGCTCACCGACTTATATGAGCTTACCATGATGCAAGGGTATTTCAAACACAAGGATTGCAATGAAACCGTTATTTTTGACGCTTTTTACAGAACCAACCCCTGTGACGGCGGCTATGCCATTGCCGCCGGTTTGGAGCAGCTTATAAAATATATTAAGGAACTGCATTTTTCAAAGCAGGATATCGAATATCTGGCAGGCCTTGGCATTTTTTACAAGGACTTTCTTGATTATCTTGCCGAGTTTAAATTTTCCGGCGACATTTATGCAATTCCCGAAGGAACTGTCATCTTCCCCAGAGAGCCCCTTGTAAAGGTGATTGCTCCCATTATGGAAGCTCAATTAGTGGAAACTGCTGTTTTAAATATTATTAACCACCAAAGCCTGATTGCCACCAAGGCTGCCCGGGTGTGCTATGCGGCAAAGGGCGACGGAATTATGGAATTCGGGCTTCGGCGTGCCCAGGGGCCGGATGCCGGCATTTACGGCGCCCGTGCTGCCATGATTGGCGGCTGTATCGGCACTTCCAATGTTCTCTGCGGCCAGCTTTTTGATGTTCCGATAAAAGGAACCCATGCCCACAGCTGGATTATGAGTTTCCCGGATGAATATACCGCCTTTAAAACCTATGCGGAAATGTATCCATCCGCCTGTATTTTACTGGTGGATACCTATGATACCTTAAAGTCCGGCGTTCCCAATGCAATTCGTGTTTTCAGCGAAATGCGCAGGGCAGGAATTCCCCTGACCTATTATGGAATCCGCCTTGACAGCGGCGACCTTGCTTATCTTTCCAAAAAAGCCCGCAGGATGCTGGATGATGCCGGTTTCCCGGATGCAGTGATTTCCGCTTCCAATGATTTGGACGAATATCTGATTGAAAGCCTAAAAGCTCAGGGGGCTGCCATCACCTCATGGGGCGTCGGCACCAACTTAATTACAGCTAAGGATAATCCTGCTTTCGGCGGCGTTTATAAACTTGCTGCCATAATGAATTCTGACGGAGAATTCATTCCCAAAATCAAGCTTTCCGAAAATACGGAAAAAGTTACTAACCCCGGCAATAAAACAATTTACCGCGTTTACGAAAAAGAAAGCGGCAAGATAAAAGCCGATTTAATTTGCCTTGTAGGAGAAAAATTTGATGAGAGCGAGCCCTTATTGCTCTTTGACCCCTTAGAGCCCTGGAAAAAAACAAAGCTGCCCGGCGGTTCTTACACCTTACGCGAGCTTCTCATACCTGTATTTAAAAGCGGAGAATGCTGCTATGAATCTCCCAGTGTTATGGATATCAGAGCCTATTGCGAAAAAGAAAAAAATACTCTCTGGGATGAAACAAAGCGTTTTGTCAATCCTCATCAGGTATATGTGGATTTGTCCGGCAAACTGTACGATATCAAAATACAGCTGCTTGACAAAATGAGTGAAAAACATTTTTAGTCCAATACCGGGTCTGCTCCAAATCCCTATTAACTAAGCGATAATATCAGTTCTGCTAAATACTCCGCCGTAGGCAGAATCACACTTTCATCCACTTTAAATCCCGGCTGGTGAATTAACTGCCCCTTCCCGGTTCCTACCTTGATATAGCAGCCGGGTATTTTTTCCTCAAAAAATGCAAAATCATCCCCGCCCATGGAACTTTCCTCGGGCACCACGGAAAGCTTGCACCTGTCAGCTGTTTTCATGCCGTGAACTGCCATTTCTCCGTCATTATATGTTGCAGGAGGACCGGCAATCCAATGAACCTCTGCCTCCGCTCCGAATACGGCTGCCGTATGCTTTGCAATTTCTTCAAGCCTTTCTTCAAAAATTTTCCTGTCCTCTCTGTCCATGGTGCGGACAGTTCCCTCAAGCTCTGCTGTTTCGGGAATCACATTCCACGTGTTTCCTGCCTGAATTCTTGTCACACTGATTAAAGAAGGATGAAAAGCATTGACATTTCTGGTAACAATGGTCTGCAGTGCCTGCACAACAGCTGCTGCCGCGGGTATCGGGTCTGTACCGTCGTCAGGATGAGCGCCATGGCAGCCCACTCCTTTTATTTTAATTACAAACCGGTCAACCGCCGCCGTTACATAGCCTTCCCTGATTCCAAGCACTCCTGCTGCATTGGTGGGGTCTGCATGCAGTCCCCATATTCTTTCCACATCCTCCATGACATCTGTTTCCAGTATTTTCAGCGCTCCAAGAGAGGATTCCTCCGCAGGTTGAAAAATAATTTTCACTGTTCCTGCAAGCTCCTCCTTTTTCTCATTCAATAAAAAAGCACAGCCGATTCCGGAAACTATATGAAAATCATGACCGCAGGCATGCATTTTCCCTTCCCGCTCTGATGAATAGGAAAGCCCTGATTCTTCCTTAATGGGCAGAGCATCAATATCACAGCGGAGCGCCTGTACCGGACCTTTCTTTTCCCCCCTTATCACGGCAATAAGTCCCGTTTCCAAATCACAGGGCAGAATTTCAATTCCCGCACCGAGCAATATCTCTTTAATCTTACCCGTAGTTTCATATTCCTCATAGGAAAGCTCCGGATGTCTGTGAAACCATTCAAAATATTCCGTTAATCTCTCTTTAAGACTGTCCATATCCCGCTCCTTTATAATTAACGCTAAGCCGCTTTGCAGCTTACCTGCTGTTAGGGTCTAATGCATCCCTCAGCGCATCCCCCACAAAATTAATAGCCATAACAAGCACTATAATCAGAGTGCCTGGCGGCACCCAGAGCCACGGCTGCTTTGTCAGCACTGTAAGCGATTCCGCACCGTTCAGCATATTGCCCAGACTTGCCGTAGGGGGCTGAACTCCCATTCCAAGGAAGCTTAACGCCGCTTCATCCAACATGGATAGGGCCAGAACTGATGTGGCATAAACCAGTATCGGCGCTACCGTATTGGGAAGAATTTCTGAAAATAAAATATGTCTTAAGGGCATTCCTGCCACAATATTGCTTTTAATAAAATTAGTTTCCCGGAGATTCAATACATTGCCGCGCACCAGCCTAGCAATTCCCGGCCAGTCCACAAAGCCAAGAATCAATATGATGCTCCATAATCCGGGCTTAAAAATGGAAGCGGCCACCAATACCAGTAAAATATACGGAAAAGACATCACCATATCTGTAAAACGCATAATTATCATATCAGCAGCGCCTCCGAAGTATCCTGCTGTTAAACCAAGAACCACCCCGATTACAGTAGAAATTAAAGTTGCCATAATTCCCACCAGAAGAGAAATCCGCATAGCATACAAAAGCCTGCTTAAAACATCTCTTCCTATCTGGTCAGTTCCAAGCCAGAAGTCTTTGCTTGGGGATCTGCTGAAGGGTCCCACAATTTCATTGGGGTCATGCGGCGCAATAACAGGCGCAAAAAGCGCCGCTCCTCCTAAGATAATCAATATCACCAAACTGACCAATGCCAGATGATGACGTTTAAAACGCCTGAATACTGTCTGAAAATAACTTTCATTGACAATATCTCTTTTCTTATTGTTATTCTTCTTTTTATCTGCCATGTGCCCCTCCTAATCAAGCTGAATTGTGGGGTCTACCAGCGCATACAGAATATCCGTAATCAAATTAGCTGCCAGAACAACAACCGCCGATAATAAACATACACCCATAATAACAGGATAATCACGACTGGTAATGGCGCTCATCGTCATGAGTCCAAGCCCCGGCCAGGAAAAGACCTGCTCTATGATAACCGCACCTCCGAACAAAACGGGAATTTCCATTCCTATTACCGTCACAATAGGCACCAGCGCATTGCGAAGGGCATGCTTATAAATCACCTTAAATCTTCCGATTCCCTTGGCTCTTGCCGTTCTTAAGTAATCCTGCTGTAAAATTTCAAGAACCGCACTTCTGATATATCTGATATTGCTTCCTGCCATGGAGGCAGCCAGTACCAGCACCGGCATAACCATATGCCTTGCCACATCCGCTGCTCCTCCCTCGGTTCCCAATGTAGTCATTCCGCCTGATGGAAGCCATCCCAGTTTTATGGTAAAAACATAAATTAACAAAAGAGAAAGAAAGAAGCCGGGTATGCTGCTTCCCAAAAAGGAGAGTGTAACAACCGTATAATCCCCCTTGGAATACTGATGAATCGCACTGTATATGCCTGCAGGCACCGCCATCAGAAGACTCACGATCAAAGAAGCACCCATAAGCAGCAAAGTAGGGCCCAGATGGCTTGCAATCATACTGCTGACAGACTGATAGGATTTAATGGAATATCCCATATTCCCCTGAAGAAGCTGCCCCAGCCAGATAAAATACTGTACATAAAAAGGCTTATCAAGCCCCAGCGCAATTTTTTTTGCTTCCACTGCCGCTTCCGATACTCTGGGACCCTGCAGCATTTCAAGCGGGCTTCCCGCCAGACACATAATAGCATAGTCAATAATCGTAATTCCAATAAGTACGGGAATTGCAATCAGGATTCGCTTAATAATATATTTACTCACGACTGCATGTCCTCCTTTATCATAATAATGGGACAAGCCGCAAAATGATTGCTGGAAACAGCAGTTTCCTGCAGCTGCGGCTCCTTCTGCCTGCATATTTCCGTGGCATAGGGACACCTGGGATGAAATCTGCATCCAGAAGGCGGATTGGTGCTGCTTCCGATTTCTCCCTGCAAAAGGCCTCTCTTTTTATCCCTCTCTTCCGGGTCAGGTACAGGCACTGCATTCAAAAGCGCCCTGGTATACGGATGAACGGGATTTTGAAATATTTCCCCTGCTTCTCCTGTTTCCACTATTTTCCCAAGGTACATAACCGCAATCCTGTCGCTGACATAATTCACAGCTCCCAGTCCATGCCCCACAAAAAGCAGCGTCAGGCGAAGTTCCTTCTGCAGACTGCGAAGAAGATTTAAAATCTGCGCCTGAATGGAAACATCCAGAGCGCTGACAGGTTCATCACATACGATAAACTCCGGATTTAAAGAGAGCGCTTTGGCAATGCCTATTCTCTGCCGCTGCCCTCCTGAAAATTCATGCGGATAACGTCCCAGCACATTTCTCTGCAGCCCGACCATATCCAATATTTTCAGTATGTCTTTTTCAACCGTGTCCTTAGTCGAAATTTTATGATACAACATGGGCTGCGCCAGAATTTCATAAATATGCTTCCTTGGATTCAGCGAAGAATAAGGGTCCTGAAACACCATCTGCAGTCTGGTACGAATCTTTTTCATCTCGTCCTTTTTTAAAGAAGATAAATCTTCTCCCCTGTAATAAATAGTGCCTTCCGTAGGTCTTTCCAATCCTACCAGCTGTCTGCCTATCGTGGATTTTCCACAGCCGGATTCTCCAACAAGCCCCAGCGTTTCACCCTCCATAATGGAAAAATTCACGCCATCCACCGCTTTTACATGTCCCGTAGTATGGGTGATAATTCCTCCCTTTATGGGATAATATTTTTTCATATTCTCAACCTGAATCAAAGGATAATTCGCGCTCATGAAAAAGCCTCCATTTTTTTCATAACGATACATTTTGCAGTATGTCCCGGAGCAAATTCGTAATCTTCCTGAGGGTTAACACATTCCGGACACCGGTGGCTGCACCGCTGTGCAAAACGGCATCCCTTAATATCATCATAGCTTTCCGGTACGATTCCGGGTATGGAAACGAGCTGCCGTTCAGCGCTGTCCCGTATGGTGGGAACCGTATCAAGAAGCGCTTTTGTGTATGGATGTCTGGGTTTTTTGAATAACTCCTTTACGGGCGCTTCTTCAATAATCTGCCCTGCATACATAACAATAACCCGGTCTGCCATGTCAGCCACCAGTCCGATATCATGGGTAATCAGTATAACAGACATGCCGCTTTCCTTTTGAATCTCTAAAAGCAGCTTCATAATCTGGGCCTGTATTGTTACATCAAGGGCAGTGGTAGGTTCATCCGCAATCAAAAGCTGAGGATTACAGGAAAGCGCCATGGCTATCATGACTCTCTGCCTCATTCCTCCCGAAAGCGTATGAGGGTACTTCTTCATAGTTCCTTTTGCATCAGGCATACCAACCTTTGCAAGCAGTTCTTCCGCCCTTTTTACCGCCTCTTTTTTCGTAAGATTCCTGTGTGTTCTGATACTTTCCGTAATCTGGTTTCCCACTGTAAAGACGGGATTTAGCGAAGTAAGAGGATCCTGAAAAATCATGGTCATACTATCTCCCCTGATTTTATCCATTTCCTTCTCTGACATTTCAAGCAGATTTTTCCCATTAAAACGGACAGCGCCGTCTATGACAGCCCCGCGTCTTGAAAGCAATCCCATAATTGACAGACTTGTTACACTTTTTCCACATCCCGACTCACCTACAATACAGACTACCTCTCCTTTATCCACATGAAAGCTGACATGATCCACGCTGATATTAGTGCCGTAATCTCCGGTAAACGCGGTAGTGAGCCCTTCTACCTCCAGTAAATGCGACATGATTTTTCCTCACTTGCTGCAATATTTGTCCTTTTAAAATATTCCGTCATCTGCACAAATACCACAGACCGGTATGAAACCGGCCTGCGGTATTTGTGTAGAAATATTATATCATTTTATAACTATTCAACAATATCCCATTCCTGAACATTATTGAAAAAACCATATACGTTGGCATTAACGCCTGACAGCTTCTTGCTTACCGCTCCCTGTGCGCTGATAATGTACGCGGAAAACATGGGAACATCCTCCTGAACCTTCTTATCTACAATAGAATAAAGTCCTTTGATTTCCTCTGTGCTGCCGGCCGTCTGTGTATTTTCAAGCGCTTCATTAATGGAGTCATCTTCATAACCAGTCCAGCTTCCTTCTCCGCCAAGCAGCCATGCTACATCGGGATAAGGGTCAACAGGTGCATACGTATACTGCACTGCAAATAAATCATAATCGGTTGTACCCGCAATTGTCATCAAAGTTGCCAGGTCCACGGTCTGAACCTCTACCTTGATGCCTACGGCAGCCCACTGAGCTGCCATAACCTGTGCTGCATTAACAAAGGTGCCGTCACCTGAATTCACATAGAAACGCAGAGTCTGTGAACCATCCCAGCCGGCCTCTTCCAGTAATTGCTGAGCTTTTTCGGGATTATATTCAAGCGGTATTATGCTGTCATCATAGAAAGGACTTGCAGAGGAAAGGAATCCGTCTACTACTTCTCCGTGTCCTTTCATAAGCTGCTCTAAAATCTGATTTCTGTCAATGGCATATACAAGCGCCTGACGAACCCTCACATCCGTAATATTCGCAGTCTGAATAAATACAGACTGATTGGTTACGGGAGAACCATAAACTACATTCACATTTTCAAGCGCTTCAATACTTTCATAATCCTCCTGGGGAATCGCTGTCATGGTGTGATGGGTTACATCAATTTCGCCTGACTGAAGCCCTGAATAAACCTGACTGGAATCAACTATTTTAAAATTCAGCTTGTCAATCCTGGGAGCGCCCTTCCAGTACTCCGTATTGGCAGTATAGGTAATATAATGATTTACATCATAATCGGTCAGTCTGTAAGGACCGCTTACAACATCAGGATGGTTAAACCAGTCCGCCGTCGTAAGTTCTTCCTCGCTGAACTGCTCAATCACATGCTTAGGCAGCGTATGCAGATAGCATGCATAAGTATTCTCAAAAGTAGTAAGCGCAATCGGATACTTTGTGGTAAACTGAATGGTTTTTTCATCAATTACCTTAACGCCTTCAACACTGGTTGCTCCTTCTTCCACAAAACCGTCATCTCCTACACCTACAAATGCATAAAGAAGCATGGTGGGATTCCCGACTACCGGACTTGCCAGACGAAGAAACGTATATTCCACATCCTCTGCCGTAACGGGCGTACCATCTGACCATACAGCAGCGTCATTAATGTGAACAATAAAATTCTGATTATCTTCTGTGGTAATGCTGTCTGCAAGCATAGGCTGGAATTCCAGATTCTCATCCAGATCAACCAGAGGCAGGAACTGAAGGCCTACCGCATATTTATTAATCCAGGTCTGGTCGATAGTCAGCGGATTGACGCCGCCAAGCGAATCGGTTACACCGATATTAACAATTTTTTCCCGGTCAGAAGCCGTTTCTGTTTCTGCTTTTATTTCCGTATCTGCTTCCGCAGCCGACTCCGCGCCGCTTTCAGGTTCAGTGCTTTCCTGCGGCTTTGATGAAGAGCAGCCTGCTAAAGCAAAAGCCATTACCGCCGCCAGAATCAGACTGATTACCCTGCTGAATACTTTTTTCATAATTCTCCTCCTTAATAATTACATATTTCCTACTATTCTTATATAAATAGTTGATTTATTATACTGTCACTGAAAATAAATGTCAATAACTATAGTAAAAAATTCCAAGTAACAGCCATACCATTCATAAGTTGGCGGAATGTACATTTCCACCCAAAAATGTAAGTATAAACCGCCAACATATTGACAAACTTTTAAATCCGCGATATATTACAATCACTTTGCAGCTCTATATTTTACTATACTTTTAGAAAAAGGTATATAGGAACTTTTCATGAAAAATTTACTTAATTACCAGTCATCCGAATATGATTGCGGCCCGGTTTCCATTATCAACGGAATCCGCTATTTATATGAACGCGAAGAAATTTATCCCGATATGATTAAATTCATCATGCTCTATTGTATGGATACCTACAATGAGGAGGGTGAATTATGCAAACACGGTACTTCCCCTGCCGCCATGAATTACATGGCAAGCTGGCTCAATCATTTCGGCCAGGTAAGGAATTTTCCCATTCACTGCGAATATTTATCCGGAGAAGCCGTTACTGTTTCAAAAGACAGCCCGATTTATTCCGCGCTGAAAAAAGGCGGCGTTGTAGTTTTGCGCCTTTTTCTGGAAGTGGGACATTATGTCCTTCTGACAGGAATAGAAAATGACCACGTGCTGATGTTTGATCCTTTTTACGAAGAAGAAGATGACCCTGAGTTCGACGAAGAATATTCTGAAGAGGGCATTTCCTTCCTGTATGACCAGCCCAAACGGGCAAACCGCGCTGTGTCTTTAGAGCGTTTGAACCGCACCGGCAAAGGCTATTACGAAATGGGCGAATACCCCTGCCGGGAGGCATTAATCATGTTCAATACTTCAATTTCTCATACTGTATAACCGATTTTTGCAACAACAGAAAGCACGCTTTGCGAACTTTCTATTGTCATGAATAAAAGGAGCTGCTTTGACACAGCTCCTTATTTTTTCGGATAAGACGGTTACTGCTCCATCTGTCTGCCCAAAAAACCTGACGCGGACTGAATCAGCTTTTGTTCCACTTCACCCATTTTCACCTTTTCATTGCTGCTGATTAAAACTACAGCGCCAATCACATCTCCCTCACAAATAATCGGACTTACGGCTTCATGTAAAAATTCATCCGTAACATCCTGGGTCAGGGAAATAAAATCTTTGTCGCCTTTCGATGCAATAACCGTTTCCCGGTTATTGATTTTATCCTCCAGCTCCCTGCTTAAGGATTTGCCAAGCATATTTTTAAAACCGCCGGATACTGCTATAAACTGATCTCTGTCCGCTATCAGCGCCACATGCCCTGAAACCTGGCAAAGACTTTCCGCATACTGTTTCGCAAATGTATTCATCTCACCGATAGGCGAATACTTCTTTAAAATAATTTCCCCTTCCCTGTCCGTGAAGATTTCAAGAGGGTCGCTTTCCCTGATGCGGAGCGTCCGCCTGATTTCTTTTGGTATTACAATTCTCCCCAGATCATCTATTCTTCTCACGATTCCTGTTGCTTTCATATTAAATTTCCTCCATTTACTGTACTTACCATTTCTGGAAGTAGTATTTGTAAAAAATGGGGAATTATTCTTACTTTGCAACATCCTTCTTTCTGTATTTCTTAACCTCATATAATTTCTCATCGGCTAAGGTCAAAGCTTCTTTAAGCTCTATTTCATCTTTTGCATTCATCAAAAACGCACCTGCTGAAACAGTGACATTATAATTTTTCGCACTGCTTTTATTAAAATCTTCAAACCGCTGATATATTTTTTTCAGCAGGCTTTCACCTTCATCCGCCATTTGGTATTCTAAAATACAGGCAAATTCATCTCCGCCGATTCTTCCCACAATTCCTGCGTTTTTCATCTCATCGGAAAGGATATCACTTATCAGCTTAATGGCAAAATCACCTTCTTCATGCCCGTATCTGTCATTTATGATTTTAAGGTTATTCATATCCACGTAAATAACCAAAAGACTGCAGCCCTTCTCTCTGCCTGTCTGCATCAGCTTTTCCGCTTCCGCATAAAAACCTCTGCGGTTCAATATTCCCGTAAGCCCATCCGATTTGGATAAAGTATCCAGTACAATATTGTTTTCCCGCAATATGGAAAGGCTTTCCTCCAATTCCTGCTGAATCTGCTCATTAGCCTTAAGGAGCGTAATCATTTTCGCAGCAGAACTCATATGATTAATCAGAAATTCTCCGTTGAGAAAAATCCCTTCCGTTAAATCACACAGCAAAATGCCATGAAGTATCTCATTGGAAAATAAAGGCATACATACAAACGAAAATCGTTTTGTCCTGTCCACATAATCATTGTTGAAAATTTTCTTCAATTCTGTCCTTTGTTCCAACGAAGGCACGGAGCTTACCTTTCCGGCTTTCAAAACAGCTTTCAAAAACAGCTGCTTCGGAGGAATAAACTTTTCCCGGCATAAATGCATAACAGGTGCGCTGAAGGTATAAACAAATGCATTTTTAATTCCCAGCCACTCCAGATTTCCCAGCATGGAAGTATAGCTTAAATCATTTCCCTTCTCAAACTGAAGCACATCTCTGACGAACATTTTAATTGCATAGTTTTCTTTTTCCTGAAGCTCTGATGTTTTGCCGAGCTGTGCATCGGTGGCACGGATAATTCTTCTGTAAATTGCAGAAAACATATCCTGAAGCTTCGCCCGTTCACCCTTATCCTGCAGGGAGCCTTTCAAATCACGGTAGATTGTTTCAAAACAGTTAAGCAGATTGCTGATATCCGCATATTCAATTGCACCGTCATATAAAAATTTTTCCAGCGCAGTCTGTATTTCCATAAAATTCTCAGGCGAATCATCTCCCTTGCCGTACACCAGTACCAGCGTTTCAATCAGCTTCCTGAAGGAATCCTGAATATTCTTCATTTTATCCTGAAAATTTTCATGTCGGTAACGGTAAAAAATATCGTCAAAACAAGCTTCAATTTCTCCCATACTGAACAGACTGTCTTCTCTTATATCCTCTTCTGTTTCTCCGTTTCCTATAGAATCCCTTTTAATGAATCTGGTTGGCAGTATCCTGCTTTCCACTTTTTCTCCATGCACCAGCCTGACTGCCATTTTCAACGCTTCTTCTCCAAGCTCTGCTCCATCTGCCCTGACAGAGGAAAGAGAAGGATTTACTTTTGTGGACAAAACAACATCATCATATCCAAATACATGAATATCCTTACCAATCTGATAGCCCCGGTTATTTAATTCCTCATACAGGCCAAATGCAGTGTCGTCATTTACACAGAAAACAGCTTCTATTCCGGGATTACTGTCGAGCAGCTCCCGAAACGCTTCTTTACTGTTTCTTGAAAAATTACCGGCAACATACATTTTCTCATCAAATTGAAGTCCATGGCTTTCAAGGGTATCGACAAAGGCTTTTTTTCTCTCAATGGCATCCGTATTGTCCCTGCTGCCTCCAATCATTCCGATTCTCCTGCAGCCCGTCTTTTCAATCAGAAACTTTAGTCCGTCCTTTATCCCATTATAATTATCAAATTGAACATTAATATAACCATCCAGCTTATAGGAAATTAAAATACAGGGAATGTCCTGAAACTGCTTCAGCATTCCCGCCATATATTCCTTTGTGGTAAAACAGCCGATAGACCCTGCTGCCACAATAATCGCATCCACATTTTCCCGCCTTGCATAGGAGAAAATAGAATTGAATTGATATTCATACATCAAATCAGGATTATAAGACACATCTCTGTCTACATATTTCCCCGGAAACACTACAATATTCACATCCATCTGCTTGGCGGTCTGTAATACTCCGCTGCATACTGATTTAGAAAAATCATCCGTAATACCGCCGACCAGCACTCCGATTGTCATTCTTCTTTTTCTGTCACCCATAATTACCTTACCTCTTACTGTTGTTTCCCGTTCCCTTAAGCAAGCAGATAAAATTCCGCCTGGTTCTGCGTCCTGCTGCTTTCATAAGTCAATAACCCCGCCGCAAGCAGCGGGGCATGAAAATTGAAGCGCCCCAAGGGGCGGGGTATTGACCCTCGCGGCATTCGCCAAGGTCATGCAAGCATGACTTTGACTCATTGCACGCGGGAATAAAATTCATCCCCGGAAGTACTGCGCCCGGCTCTAAGGCGTCACAGCCCTTTGCAAACACAGCATTGGCTCCATAAGAAGTAACGCCTTCCCGAATAGAAACGGCATCCTTTTGCAGCGGCAGTATGACATTATTTTCAAGAAGTACAAAGATTTCCTTTGCCGCCACCTGGGCGCCTGTTTTTGCCACCTGGGGATTAAAAGCCGCTCCCTGTTCCATTGCCATCCTCCATTTGTTGTTTGTTCAGATTCCTTCCCCGTTAAAGCCGGGAATAAAGCTTTCCGAGGCCGTTTCTCCCTCTTGGATAAAAGCTTTTTCCACGCCCAGAAAGAGGGCATAGTCCACTACATTTTCATATTCCCGCCGTGTTACCCTGCGGCAGAGTTCTTCACAGCCGGGAAGCTCTTTCAGCCGCCTGAAAGGCGTATACTGGTTCATAAGGCTCAAATAAACGTGGTTTCCATATTTTTCATACACATATTTAATGACTGCTTTGGCATTTTTCTTATGTCCCGGCAGAAGCAGATGCCTTACAATTACACCCTTTAACATCATTCCTCTGTCATCAAATACCGGCTCCCCCGCTGTACGCACCATAGCTTCAAGAGCTTCCTTTGCCGTTTCGGGATAATCCGGCGCATGGGAATACCTTCCTGCCAGCTCCTTTTCCATATATTTAAAATCCGTAAGAAAAATATCCACAATTCCTTTCAGTCCTTCTATGATTTCTTTTTTTTCATAACCGCTGCAATTATAAACAACAGGCAGCCGAAGGCCCCTGCTTCTGGCTTGTAAAACCGCCTGAACAATTTCTATCACATAATGATCCGGTGTTACCAGATTAATATTGGCTGCTCCCTTTTCCTGCAGGTCTAAAAAAATATCCGAAAGCTCCGATACCGTAATTTCCTTTCCCCTCCTGGCTGCCGCAATTTCAAAATTCTGACAGTACACACATCTCAGGCTGCATCCGGAAAAAAACACAGTTCCTGAACCTGTTTTCCCTGAAATGCAGGGCTCCTCCCACATATGGAGAGCTGCCCTCGCTGCAATTATCTTATTATCAGAAAGACAATACCCCGTCTTGCCTTCCGTCCGGTCCGCCATGCAGTTTCTTGGGCAGAGATTACATGGACTGTTGCTGAATTCCTTCCACTCCATAAAAACAGTTACTCCTCACCGCCGTCACCATAAAGTTCATTCCATTCATCCCTTGGAATGGCGGTAATATTGCCTACATCATAATATACCTCATAAAAAATATTTATCCAGTAATCCATATCCTCTGTCAAATCCGAATCATGGGCGTTGCTATAAGGATTCCTGAAGGCTTCCCTGTACTGCGGAATCACCACAACGCCATCTCCCTCCGGATCCGCCCTGTCCGCTTCAATTAAGGCAATTCTTTCGTTTTCTTCCCTGTATATTCTTGCAAGATTGACCAGATTTTCCATATAAGTGAAAAACAGCCACAGACAAAGCACGCTCACAAGACTGTATTTGACAGCCCTGATAACAAGTTCCTCATCAGCAGCATCCACAATTCCCTGAATGCAGGCAATCATCAGAAAAACTCCTGCTCCGAAAAACGCCCTGTTTTCCGGTGTAGGCGCCAGAATCAGCGCATAGGCGGTTGCCGCCGCCGCTGCTGCAAACAAAACGCTTTCATTCGTCCTTACAGCCTTCCAGCCGTTCATCCTTTTTTGAAGAACCTGAATTACAATTACAATAATCAGGATAACAAACAGGACAAAAAACAACTCTCTCACCGTAACCGTTGTTTTATAGATGCGGGAAAGCAGTCCCACAAGCCCGGTATACTCACCTGCCGACATGGTTTCGCTTCTGTTTCGCACCCCCGGGGCAGAAATCATCCCCAAAATACCGCAGCACATACCTAATGCTCCGGTTATCATAAAAGGATAGACCGCCTTTTTTCCGGCCTTTCTATTTTCCCACCAGAAATTAAGTGCAAACAAAAGCGCCAGTAAAAGTCCGCCGCCCGAAGTATTTTCATTGCACCAGCCCGCAAGCACGCCAAAGAAAAAGGCTCCTGCTGCCAAAGCTGCCGGATGCTTTATCCTGTCGATATGCTCAAGAAAATATCTGTAAAAAGTAAAGAAACCGAGAATAATAACACTTCCCCACAAATAATTGCAGGCACCGCAGATCCAGAGCATAGTCTGTCCGAAATCCACGGTAAATCTCCACAGGAAAGTAATGATTAAAAGCAGCACAAAAATATCATACTTCTTTTTTCTTCTGATATTATGATAAATCAGCAGTGTCAATATGCCGAACATAATGCTGTTGACCACATTAAAAATCTGTTTATCGGCGGATAAGGAAAGACGGACATTAAACTGCCCGATAATGCGCCCGCTGTTAGAAAGATATTCCTCATACTGCTGTTTTACAAGATCCCATAGTGAGGAAGCCTTCCTCACCTCATTCAGATAGGCGTAGTCATCCGAAAAATAAGGCGTCAGAAAGTTATAAGCAAAAATCATCAGTACGGCAACGCCCAAAATCAATCTGAATATTGTTTTTCTATGTTTTTCCACAAAAGCTGTCACGATAAAATCCTCTTCCAAAATATGTTCGTTTTTTACTTTATCATTTTACCAAACTGCCCTTCATAATGCAACTAACCATAGTATTCTTTCCTGAAATATGCTATACTTATGTAATTGTATTTTATAGTCAACAACATAACAAATTTCTGCTTTTGGCTCTTGCAAAGGCCATATGCGAAAACCTTTGCAAGACCGAAAGCGAAATTTTTAAAGAAAGTACCGGAAATAATTATGAATGAAAAAGTTTTGCAAACCTTAGAATACACAAAAATTATTGATGCCCTGACAGAAAAGGCAACCTCCGATCCGGGACGGGAATTATGCAGAAAACTGGTTCCCATGACAGATGCTTCTGCCATTGAGCTTGCACAGGCGGAAACTGCCGATGCTTTAACCATGCTTTTTAAAAAGGGCTCCACTTCTTTCGGCGGAAATAAAAATGTTTCCACGGCGCTGCGCTCCCTGGAAATCGGCAGCACACTGTCCGCTTCGGAGCTTCTGAAAATTGCAGGACTTCTTGACAATGTCAACCGCATCAAGGCTTATGGCCGGGGACAAAAAGATGAAGACACAGAAAACTCCCTGACCGGCTATTTTGACGCCTTAGAACCCTTAACACCGCTTTCGGGTGAAATCAGACGCTGCATCCTTTCCGAAGAGGAAATAGCTGATGACGCCAGCGCCGGCTTAAAGCATATCCGTAGAAGCATTGCCCTTACGGGCGAAAAAATACACAGCCAGCTCGCCTCCATGGTAAACGGCTCCTATCGCAGCTATCTGCAGGATGCTGTAATTACCATGCGGGATAACCGTTACTGCATCCCCGTAAAGGCGGAACACAAGGGTCAGGTTCCCGGTATGGTTCATGACCAGTCCTCTACAGGCTCCACCTTTTTTATCGAACCTGCTGCTATCGTAGAACTGAATAACCGTCTGAAGGAACTGGCCATTCAGGAGAAAGAAGAAATTGAAATAATTCTGGCTTCCTTAAGTTCGCAGGCAGGGGAACATTCCATGGAAATCATGGAAGACCAGAGAATTATGTCTTTTCTTGATTTTACCTTCGCGAAGGCTTCTCTTGCCCTTGAACAAAATGCTGTAAGGCCGCTTTTTAATAATGAACATTATATTAATATCAGAAAAGGGCGTCACCCCCTTCTTCCTGCAAAAAAAGCTGTGCCCGTTGATATCCGCCTGGGAAAGGATTTTGATTTGCTGGTAATTACCGGACCCAATACCGGCGGTAAAACGGTATCTCTGAAAACTGTGGGGCTTTTTACATTAATGGGACAGGCAGGACTTCATATTCCTGCACTGGATCGCTCGGAGCTGTCCATCTTTGCGGAAGTTTTTGCGGATATTGGAGATGAGCAGAGTATTGAACAAAGCTTAAGTACCTTTTCTTCCCATATGACGCGCATTGTTTCTATTTTAAAACAGGCCGATGGAAATTCCCTGTGCCTGTTTGACGAGTTATGCGCCGGAACCGATCCTACAGAAGGAGCTGCTCTTGCTGTTGCCATTCTTGACCGGCTCCACGGCAAGAGCATCCGGACCATAGCCACTACCCATTACAGTGAGTTGAAGGTTTACGCCCTTACCACTGACTTTGTGGAAAATGCCTGCTGCGAATTTAACGTGGAAACCCTTTCTCCCACTTACCGTCTGCTAATCGGTATTCCCGGCAAAAGCAACGCTTTTGCCATATCCTCAAGGCTTGGACTTCCCGATTATATTATTGAAGCGGCAGATAAGCAGCTCAGCAGTGACGACAAGAGCTTTGAAGACTTACTCACCGATTTGGAGCAAAGCAGAGTTACCATTGAAAAGGAACGTCTTGAAATTGCCTCTTATATGGAAGAAATTAAAGACTTAAAGAAACGTCTTCAGGAGAAAAATGAAAAAATAGATAATGCCAAAGAACGCATTCTGCGGCAGGCCAATGAACAGGCCAGGGAAATCCTTCAGGAAGCGAAGGATGTTGCCGATGAAACCATTAAAGTTTTTCAAAAGGCAGGCCCCGGCGCTTCTCTGAAGGAGCTGGAAAAATCCCGTGAAAAAATAAGGGGCAAAATTAATGAAAAAAATGATAAACTTTCCTTGAAGGGTAAGGAACCTCCGAAAACCAATAAGCTGAAACCGGAGCAGCTTAAGAAGGGCGACAGCATTAAAATTCTTTCCATGGGACTCACAGGAACCGTAAGCACCCTGCCCGACCATAAAGGAAATCTTTTTGTGCAGTGCGGTATCATTCGTTCCCAGGTGAATATCAATGACCTGATTCTTCTTGACGATAAGGATACCGCCGCCAATGTTTCTTTAAACCCGCATAAGTCCCATACGGGAAAAATAAGGATGTCCAAGTCCTTAAGCGTATCTCCTGAAATAAACCTTTTGGGAAAAACCGTAGACGAAGCTTTGTCCGAACTTGATAAATATCTGGATGACGCTTATCTTGCGCACCTTTCCACCGTACGGGTCGTACACGGCAAAGGAACCGGCGCGTTAAGAAACGCCGTACAAAATCATTTAAAACGAATTAAATATGTTAAAAGCTACCGCCTCGGAGAATACGGAGAAGGTGACGCCGGCGTCACAATTGTAACTTTTAAAGAATAGTAAAAGGAGTGCCATATGGTTAGTAAACAGAAAATTCTTATTGTAGATGATGACAGCAATATTGCAGAGCTGATATCCCTTTACCTCACCAAGGAATGTTTTGACACTATGATTGCAGGAGATGGGGAAACCGCACTTCTCTTAGCGGATTCCTTCGCTCCCAATTTAATCCTGCTTGACTTAATGCTGCCCGGCATTGACGGCTATCAGGTCTGCCGCGAAATCCGCGCCAAGTCCTCTACGCCGATTATCATGCTTTCCGCCAAAGGAGAAATTTTTGATAAGGTTCTCGGACTGGAGCTGGGCGCTGACGACTACATGGAAAAACCCTTTGATTCCAAGGAGCTTGTTGCCCGGGTAAAGGCTGTGCTCCGGCGTTATAAGCCTGTAACCTCCATCCCGGTGGATGCAGATACAAAATGCGTGGAATATCCCGATCTTGTTATTAACCAGACAAATTACTCCGTTATCTATAAGGGCAGGATCGTGGATATGCCCCCCAAAGAACTGGAACTTTTATATTTCCTGGCATCTTCGCCCAATCATGTATTTACCAGAGAGCAGCTTCTCGACCAGATTTGGGGCTATGAATACATCGGAGATACTAGAACCGTAGACGTACATATTAAGCGCCTGCGTGAAAAAATTAATGACCATGCTAACTGGCGGATTGCCACCATATGGGGAATCGGCTACAAGTTTGAGGTGCGGTAATGAGAAAAACCCTCTATTTAAAATTTCTTCTGGCTTATTTCATTTTCGGCTTTTTTGGCTTTGTCGTGGTGGCAACCTTTGTCAACAGCATGACCATGGAACACCTGAAAAGAGAAAAGGCAGACGCTTTATATAAGGAAGCTACCCTGATTGCAAACACCTATGCTTCCGATTTATATAATAATGAAACCTCACTGGATACCGTAAAGAAGCAATTGGATGCTCTCGATACCTATCTTTCAGCCACCTTATGGATTATCAATCCTTCCGGCCGAATGATTCTCGACTCTAACGCTCCGATTGACGTGGAAAATGAAACTGTTATTTCCGGTTTTGATCCCACCGTAACAGAAGGCTCTTATTATACTATCGGAAACTTTTTTGACAGCTTTACGGAAGAACAGCTCAGCGTTTTCGCCCCTATCACTTCAGCCTATAAGGTGCGCGGATATGTGGTTATCCATTATCCCATGAAAAACCTTGTTGCCTCCTGCAACAGCCTGTTAAATATTTCTTACCTCATGCTGGTAATATTATTTTTACTTTCTTTAATTATTTTAATATTCTTTACGGAGATGGTTTATCTTCCTCTGCGGAAAATAACAGAAGCTACCGAACAGTATGCCGCAGGTAATATGCACTATGAGTTTCAGGTTGAGAGCGAAGATGAAATCGGATACCTGGCCGCTTCCCTAAATTACATGGCAAGTGAAATTGCGCGCTCAAAGGACGATCAGAAAAAATTTGTGGCAAATGTATCCCACGATTTCCGCTCCCCTCTTACATCTATTAAGGGCTATCTGGAGGCAATGCTTGACGGAACCATTTCTCCTGAACTGTATGAAAAATATTTAAACATTGTATTAAATGAAACAGAGCGTCTAATCAAACTTACTAACAGCCTGCTTACTTTAAACAATTTGAATACCAAAGGCATGATGCTGGATAAGAGCACATTTGATATTAATCATATCATTCGTGATACGGCTGCCTCTTTTGAAGGCACCTGCCGCAAAAAGACCATTGCCATTGAATTGATTCTCACAGGCGATAAACTGTATGTAAACGCTGATGTGGGAAAAATCCAGCAGGTACTTTATAATCTTCTGGATAACGCCATCAAATTCAGCCACCAGGATTCCATTATTAAGGTGGAAACAACGGAAAAGCACAATAAAATTTTTGTTTCCGTAAAAGACAGCGGAATCGGTATTCCCAAGGATGATTTAAAGCTTATCTGGGATCGTTTTTATAAATCGGATTTATCCCGGGGAAAAGATAAAAAAGGTACCGGACTTGGCTTATCTATTACGAAAGAAATTATTAACGCCCACGGAGAGCATATTAATGTTATCAGCACAGAGGGAGTAGGTTCAGAATTTATTTTTTCTCTCCCCGTGGCGGAAAATAATGAAGATTAACCATATAATATACAAAGCGCAGAACCTGCGCAGAAATGAGGGAAAATGCATATTATACTACATCAGCCGGAGATTCCGGCAAATACCGGAAATATCGGAAGAACTTGCGTTGCAGCGGGCGCCGATTTGCATCTGATAGAGCCCCTTGGCTTTCGCCTGACGGAAAAAGAAATTAAAAGAGCCGGAATGGATTACTGGGAGCATCTGAATGTAACCAGATACATGAATTTTCATGAATTCAAACAGATGCATCCAAATGCTAAAATCTGGATGGCTACTACTAAGGCAAAACAGGTTTATACAGAAGCTTCCTTCGGTCCCGATGATTATATTATGTTCGGGAAAGAAAGTGCAGGCATCCCCGAAGAAATCCTTGTGGATTATGAGGAAACCTGCATCCGCATTCCCATGGGACCTGAAATCCGCTCCTTAAATTTATCCAATTCAGTGGCCATTGTGCTGTACGAAGCCCTTCGCCAGCAGAATTTTGCAAATATGCAGATGACAGGTGAGCTTCACAGGCTGCATTGGCAAAATGAATAGGGCTATTTGACAATCAGCTGATATTCCACCACAATTCCGGCTTCCACCTGAATCTCGCCCGGCATAATACTGATATCCTCTGCAGTATCCATCATTTTTGCCTGCCTGAGAGAATTTACCTGACCGGATGTGGCGTAATCTGTATAACGAGCTTCGGAGTAGCCGCTGGTTTCCTGAATGCTGATTACATTTCCTATCTCAGCACCGGAAGCAGCTGCCAGTACCTGAGCTTTTTCATAAGCGGATGCAACCGCCTTTGTCAATGCCTCCTGATAGCTTTTATCATACTGACTTGCCTGATAAGTAATGGACTGTACCGTATTAATACCTGAAGATACTGACTTTTCCAGAATCTCACCCAGATTATCAATAGACAGATCGGATACTGTCAGGGTGGATACCGCTTCATACCCTGTAAGCTTAGGAGAACTTCCGCTGTAATTATATACCGGATTCATATAGTAATCCGAGGTTTGAATAGAAGCCTCTTCCACATTCAGACCCTTCAGCTGTTCTATTACCTGGTTTACCGCTTCTGAATTTTTCTGCTGACATCCGGCGGCAGTGCTGTCTTTTGTTCTTACAGAATAAACAATTTCCGCAATATCAGGCGCTACAGACACTTCTTCGCTGCTGTTGACAATAATTGTATTATGCACATCTGTATTTTGATTTTGTACTGTCTGCACATCCTCAGAAAGCTTTTCCGCACCTGCTTCCGCATTATTTTCACCTGTCAAATCTTCTGTTCCAGGATTTCCGCACGCTGTCAGGCCAATCGTCATTATCGTCATTAATGTTACCACCGGAATCAATAATAGTTTCTTCATAAAAATCCTCCTTTATATTTCTTTATGTAAGATACGAAGAAGGTTCTTTTTTTTATGGTCTTTTTTTGAAAAACGCTTTGGATAATGGTCGTTTTTGCATAATTTGCGAAATATATTGCTTAGAAAGGACTGTCAATTTATCCTATAATAAGTTCATAAGTACCAAATAAATATACAATATTAACAAAAATAATCATTGATTTGATTAGGAGAGGATGATTTTTTATGGCAAGGTCAAAGACGGGCACTTCTGATGTGCAAACCAGGACTCCCTGGAAAAAAGCGCTGAAACGGGACTGGCAATTTTATGTGCTTTTACTGATACCGCTGTTACTGGTGATTGTTTTTAATTATGCGGCATACCCGGGCCTGCGGATGGTATTTATGGATTATAAACCCGCCAAAGGATATGATGGCAGCCAGTGGGTCGGGCTTGCAATTTTTCGGAAAATGTTTAAGGATGCAGATTTTCTCCGCGCCCTGCGCAATTCCCTTGTGTTTAACTTCCTGGATTTGCTTGTTGGTTTTCCGATGCCGATTATCCTGGCATTAATGCTCAACGAACTGCGTTATCCGAAATTCAAGAAAGTAACTCAGACAATTCTTTATCTTCCTCACTTTCTTTCCTGGGTTATCGTAGGAAGCGTAGCTTATCAGCTTTTTAAGCCAAGCAGCGGGTTGATCAATATACTTTTGACAAATATGGGCTTTGAATCAGTTCCCTTCCTGACAGAGAAATGGCACTGGGCCGTTACCTATCTTCTGATTGGCGTATGGCAGTCCATGGGCTGGGGCACCATTATCTATTTGGCCGCAATTACCAGCATCAGCAATGAACTATACGAAGCCGCCATGATAGACGGGGCCGGCAGATGGAAACGTATGTGGCACATCACGCTGCCCGGCATTAAAGGAACTATTGTTACCTTGTTGATTATGAACCTGGGACGTGTTATGAACAGTAACTTTGAACGTCTTGACGTTTTCGGCAATACACAGGTTAAGGACTTCCAGTACCAGCTGGCTATCTACATATATGAAAAAGGTCTTGGCAACGCTCAGTTTTCCATGTCCACGGCAGTTGGTTTATTCCAATCCATAGTAGGATTGATTTTGGTTCTTGCAGCGGATAAAGTCGCCAAGCTTCTTGGTGAAGAAGGTTTGATTTAAGGAGGTGCGGAAAATGGCAAAGGAAAAAAATGAAGTAATTCGTGATGCCGAAAATACATCTGAAGGCGGCAGGGCCATTAATAAGTTTCGTATAAGCGACGGATTCATTATGGTTTTTCTGGCAGTATTGTGCCTGACCTGTATTTTCCCTTTTATCCATCTGGCAGCAAAATCTATTTCCAGCAACAGCGCTGTTTTAGCAAAGTCAGTTTATCTGTGGCCGAAAGAGATTACCTTTGATGCCTATGCATCCTTGATTAAAGACGGCTCCATGGTGTATTCCATGATATACAGCGTGATTGTAACGGCAGTATTTACCCTTCTTGGTATGGTGGCGTGCACCTGCGCCGCTTATCCGCTTTCAAGAAAAAGACTGAAGGGAAGAAGCTTATTTACTTATCTTTTAATGTTTCCCATGTATTTCAATGCCGGACTGATTCCTACCTATCTGTTGTTTAAGGGATTGAATCTTCTGGATAATGTATGGGTACTGATACTTCCGCTGATTTATTCTCCGTATAACATGCTGATCATGAAGACCTATCTTCAGTCCAGCATACCGGATAGTCTGGAAGAATCCGCTTATCTGGACGGTGCGACTAATTTCCAGATTTTGGGACGTATTATCCTCCCGTTATCCAAACCGATTATTGCCACACTGTCCCTATTCTATGCAGTAGGGCGCTGGAATGCATACGCAGATAATAAATATTATATCAAGACAGATACTTTAAAAATGATTCAATACAAGCTTTACCAAATGGTTGCTTCCGCTACAGAAGCCCAGACTACTACCCTTTCCGAGGCGGCTGCAGTAACCAGTACCCCGGAAGTATTACAGGCTGCATCCATTATGTTTGTAACGATTCCCATCATCTGTATTTATCCTTTCCTGCAGAAGTATTTTGTAAAGGGCGTTATGGTTGGCGCTGTAAAGGGTTAAATGTTATTTTTCAATTTCAGATAGTTTTCCGTATACGGATTAACTATACATAACTTCTAAACAATTTCATTTAAAAGGAGGATTTATTATGAAGAAAAATTTTCTTCGCAAAGTGTTGGTGCTTGCACTTACCGGCTCCATGGTAATAGGAATGCTCAGTGGGTGTGGAAGCAGCAATTCAGACAGTTCATCTGACACTACAACTGCAGCCGAGTCCGAAAATACAAAGACCGAAGCTGCCGAAACGGAAAGTGCTTCAGGAGAAGCAGCTGAAACATCCGGTGCTGCCGGTATTGACGGCTGGGAAGCCTTTTCTGACAACGTCACCTTAAGAGTTCCCGTTTATGACAGAGGTGTGGAAGGCGTTCCTACTGTTAACGATAATTACTGGACCAAATGGATTCAGGAAAATTTCGGCGACAAATACAACATTACGGTTGAATTCGTACCGATTACCAGAACTGATGTTATGACCGACTATGCTCTTTTAGCTGCAGCGGGAGATTTACCTACTATCCTTATGGAATACGATTATCCCAAGCTTGCACAGTGGTCTAACGACGGATATCTGACAACCTACAGCCTTGACGAATTCGCTCAGGTTGCTCCTACCTACTACAACAGAATGGTTGAAAACAATCAGCTTGTTTATACTGAAATGGGCGGCGAAACCTACTTTGCCCTGGCTGAAAGACCTTATTACGATTCCACTTATACCTATCAAACCTTTGTCCGTCTTGACTGGTTAAAGGAAGTTGGCTATGATTCTGTACCCACTACTTATGAAGACCTGGTAGACGCTCTGACAAAGATTAAAGAAGCGGGACTCTGCGAATATCCCGGCGGTCTGGCAGTCCAGAACCGTATGGTATCATCAGGAGCAGATACCCAGAACTACGCTTACAGAACTTATCCTTTAAACGAAGAAGAATGGGCTGTTTACGGTGATTACAACATCGTATCCATGAACTGGGAACCTACTTACAATATGCTGAAAACAGCAAATGAAGCTTATAACCTGGGAATTACCAACCCTGAATATTATATTACTGATGACGAAACCTACAAAGCTAACTTCATTAACGGAGACTCTTATTCTTACGGTGGTTATATTTCCGCAAACATGGATTGGCTTGTTTCCTTCTATGAGAATAATCCGGATGCTGAATTAGCTGTTGTTCCCGCTGATGTGACTTATGCCGGTACAAGCGGTTACCGTACCAATAACCCCTTCGGTATGATCATCGGTTTCTCCTCTTCCGCTACAGCTGATGAACTGAAGGCCGCATGGATGTATATGGAATGGATGACGCAGGAAGATGTTCTCTTCACAATGCAGTGGGGTATTGAAGGTGAAAATTATACCTTAGACGACAACGGACTTCCCGTATCCGTAGCAGATTACTCAGGCGATTATACACAGGGCTATAACAACAGCAAAGACTACTGGTGTGTAACCATTGAAAGCAGAAACGCCGGTACAATCGAAGATATGATTGCTTCCGTATCTCCTCAGGGGCTTCCTCAGGATTTCAAACAGGACATCATCGACTTCTACTATAAGCAGCTTGAACTTGCCGATGCCGGTCTTGCATGTACTGACGCTATTTATGCCGTAGCAATTGATGCAGAATCCGAATACTCAGGAACTCTTGCTTCTCTGTGGACAGAATACTATGATACCTTGACAATGACTGACCCTGCAAACTTCGATTCTCTCTATGAAGAATTAACACAGAAATATCTGGATGCAGGTTATCAGGCAATTATTGATGAAAGGACAGAGGCTTACAAGGCTGGCAACACCACAAAACTTGCAAATTAGTTTTAAAAGTATATAATAGAAAAAACCGTTTATGATTATTCTATTGGCATAAAAAACAGGTTAGAGGACAGATGCATTTTGCATCTGTCCTCTCAAGCTGTTGTTTTTGTTTATTCCACTATATCCCTTGATTTTAATATTAAGAATTGATATAAATAATAGAAAGCAACCCTATAACCTTTCCATTGTCATGAATTGAATTTCTGATATATCAATTCCTAATTGGAGGTAACTATGGCCAAACCTGTAAATACCATTACTGAATACCGAAATTATTATCTGGCTCCCCATTTCCCTGTGCTGCTCCTTTCCGGAAGTCACTGGAAGGTTTCAGATGTGCCCAGCGGACGGCTTCACTTTCATAACTGCCTGGAATTTGGAATCTGCCATTCTGAAAGCGGCTTTATGGAATTTTACGGGGAACGGATTCCTTTTCATGAAGGCGATATTACGGTTATTCCTCGTAATGTGCCTCATACTACATACAGCACGCCGGGAGAAACCAGCCACTGGTCCTGGATTTTTATAGATCCGGGCGAGCTTTTCCGCCACTCCCTGCCTGCAACCTGGAAAAATTATAACCTTCTTCCCTATAATTTTAAAAACTTCAAGTACATTCTCAGCAAAGAACAATATCCTACTGTCTATCAGTTGTTTACGGTAATTATCAAAGAACTGCAGGCACAGAATCTTGGATATCAGTTTTCTGCCAAAGGATTGCTGCTTGCTCTTTACATAGAGATTTACCGTATACAATCGCAGGAAGAGATGAAAGACTCCAATGAATGGCTTTCTGATTCTGTTAATCCATTATCTATTGCACCGGCACTGGATTATATTGAAAATAATTATATGCACCAGTTCAGCATTGAGCAGCTGGCAGATTTGTGCCATTGGAGCCCCACTCATTTCAGGCGTATGTTTAACACTATTATGAAAATTTCTCCTTTAAATTATGTCAATAGCACCCGTATCAGCAAATCCTGCAATCTCCTTTGCAGTACAAAAGATTCTATTTTAAGTATTTCGGAAGCAGTAGGTTTTCAATCTGTTTCCAGCTATAACCGCTACTTTGTACGTATTATGCGGCAATCTCCCCGGGAATACCGGCAGAATATGCTCCAAAACGACAAACAGCAGGTTCAAAATTTATCTATACTGGAATATTCCGGATGGATGGAACCGGAATATTAACAAACGCCGTCTGATAAGGCTCCAGTTCTAACTCTTTTATTCCTATATCAGTATTGACCCTCGTTTTTTGAATGCAGTCGCTGTTGTTGATCACTACCAGCTTTCTGCTTTCAGGATAGTACGCACATTCCGTAAACAGATTATCCGTCATATACATGCCTGCCATTTCTTCTCCTCCGGCATAGCGGACAAGCTGATACAACAGACGTGTATTACAGGGTGAAAGCTGGAAGGAAGAAAGATAAATTCCTTTTCCCTTTCCAAAATCATTTATTGTCAATATTGGCTGACCTTCTTCTGCAATCAGCACACGGGCTTTTCCATCTGTAAGATAGCGGTTAGGCTTAGCGGCAAGCTTCACTCCCTGAGGTACCAGTCCTTCTGAATCAGATGCTGTAAAACTCCATTTTCCATGACAGATTTTCTCTCCTGTATCCTCATCTAAGCCAAGCACATGAGCCATTCGGAAATAAGTATCATAACCGGATACCGCTGAAGGCTCATTAACTCCTAAAAATGTGCCCCCGTTATATACCCATTCCGTAAGAATTTCTACCAGTTTTTCATCCTTCCAGACTTCTCCGCCGCTCCAGGCGCTTCCTGCATAACCGGCGTTAATCACCACATCTGCATCCTTTAATCCGCCATTTTTAACATCTTCAAAAGAAAGGAAACTCACTTCAACAGGAAGGCCGGAAAGCGCTTCATTAATATGTATCAAATCATGCTGCCAGGTTTCATGGAAATGTCCGGAAAGCGTCCATGAACGTAGTTTTCCCCAATAATGAAGTACTGCCACCTTTACTTTAATGCAATACGGCTTTCCTTCCTTATGAAAATCCTGAATCATATGAAATTCATCAGTGACCTGTTCAATATAATCACAAAAGTCAGGATAATTTTCAGCCAGATGCAGATATCCTCCCAAACCAATTCTATCTACAGGACAACGCAGCAAAGCCCTTCTGATTTGGTTCCAGTAACGCTTCGCTTCTGTGGCAGGATCGCCCCCTTCCATAAATGTAGGCGCTCCTCCAAGTCCCACCGGAAACAGGTAAGGATGCAAACGCAGTTCATGCACCGGAACCTTAACCCCGGCGCAAAGTCTTGCCTCATAGCCGGAAAAAACGCACTTTATCAATCCATCAAAGCCGAATTCCTCAAATCTTCCGTTATAAGGCTCCAGACCTACCCAGCTGTCATCATAAAAAACATATGCCTTTTTTCCGTATTCATGGACAATATCTATCAGCTGCTTTCCAAAAGAAATTACAAAATCATTAATAAAATTCATCCAATCCGACTTACGTGCATTTCCCGGCATATGGGTTACATGATATTTCCCCTGATTAATAAAATCCTCTGCGGTCAGGGAATAACCGTATTCTTCTGCAAATTCATCCAATGCCCTCTCACTTACAGTAAAATCATAGGAGCCCCAGTCAGTAAACAGATTACGGCATTCTTCATGAGAACCCCAAATCCATACAAAATTATAAAACAGCGAGGTAAATCGAACTACCGTAGTGTCGGGATGGGTTTCGCACCATTCTCTCAGCCATTTTACAAGATATTCACGGGTTTCAGGATACCTGGGATCAATCTGCATTAAATGCTCTTTATCCCAATGATTGGTTGTATGATTATACATGGAAATTTCTTCCCAGATTCTGTATGCCAGAAAACTAACCGTATATTTATGCCAGGGAATTGTTTCCTGAATCGTAACACTTTCTTCTTCTTTGTTATATGTCCAATTCCTGACGCTGACAAGCTCGTTAATGGTTCTATCATAAACCTGCCAGTACTTCATGGATTCCGCACAGTCATTAATTGCAAACTGCTCTTCAAAAAAATCCTCCATTAAACTTATTGTAAGTTCTTTGTTTGCTGTTGCAACAACAGGAGAAGTACATAAAAATGTCTGCTGCAATTTATCCCTGTTTTGCCCTGCCCATTCATTATGCTCCCGAATCACGCAGAGAGTAGAATAAATACCATATCCTGCATGCATAATATCATCAGAAAGCTGCGTGCCGTCACTGTCCCGAATTACATCTGCCCCCCATTTTTCTGCCAGTTTCAAAGTCAGCTCCTCATAGCCTGATTCACCTGGCAGCGTAAAGCCGCCTTTTCTTTTACTCATTTTGTATTCCTCCCGCTACCAATTATAAAATTTTCAGCTGCCTGCACATTTCAGCCCCGCACCTGCGGCTGATATTCTCATTCAGCAAATCTTCTCCATTCTCTGCTAATACACCCAGCTGCCATGCCGCCGAAATATACTTTCGTTCCATATCTGTAACATCATTATCATAAGGGCTGGCTTGCTGTTCAGGCAAAGTTCTTCTGCTTTCATATGCCAGCATTAAAAAAACTGTAAAATCCAATAGTGTTACAGGTTTAAGCGGATGGAATTTTCTTTCTGCACAAAGCTGTCCGGGCAGTATTCCGTTTTGCAGTCCGCATTCAATCACTCCCGCATACCATTCATGACCTATCACATCTGTAAATAAATCATTATACACATTTGTCATAAAGAATCCGGCCCTGCGGATTACCATATCAAGCGCTTCCGCCCTCAGCAGAAATTCCTCCGGCCTTTCAATCTCCTCAAAATCCCCTTTTTCTTCCTCCATTCCCACAAAGCCTTCCGGTCTTTTGGGAAGCTCCGCTATAATAGGTTCTTCCCATAATTCGGGAGATTTTTCGACTTGCTCAGCCAGCCATTGATACCCTGCATTTTGCCCGGTACAGGTACGCCTGATCTCTTCACAAATCATCGCTGCCATTCTCTGTGCGCCAAAATCATTGTGATGGGTATAATCGGAAGGATAAAAATATTTTTTTGCCCTTTCCTTTTGAAGTCCTGTTACAAATTCCATGCTGAGCTTATGTAAATCAAGCACCGGAACATTCAGTTTTTTTCCGATTTCAAGGCAGACTGCCGCATATTCCGCCAGTAAATCATTGTATGCTCCGTCACTTCCCCTCCAGCTGTTGCGTGCTGCCGGCGTTACCAAGACAGGGTAAACTCCTTTTTTCCGGCATTCATCAATATACCTTTCCAGATTCCGGCGATACCCTTCCCCAGCTTTTAAATGCATCAGCTTCTGGTCGTTATGTCCAAATTGGAACAGAATAAAATCTCCCTCCTTTATTCTCTCCAAAAGAATCTCATAATGCCCTTCTTCCCTGAAGCTTTCTGTAGTAAGCCCGGAGTGGGAATGATTGGAAACTGTAATTTCTCTGCTGATAAAACAGGGCAGCATTTGTCCCCAGCCTGCATAACTGGTCTGTGGCGCATAGGGATACTCTGCCGACTGATCCGTTACGGTGGAATCTCCTGCAATGTAAAGCACCGGACCTTCTGTTTCTTCAATTTCAATCTCACTTAAACAGGGCGTATCCGCTGTCACCGTCAATTCTATACATCGGTTGACATAAACTTTCTCTTTTCCCCTCGGAATAATGGAACACACTTCAAGACGGGCTTCGCTGCACCATTTTTCTCCTGCCGGAAGCTTCTGCCGATAAGCTGCAAGACTTCTTCTTCCGGCAAAAATACGTATATCGGATATATCCTCCTGCGCACAGATTACTATCTTAACCCGATAGCTTCCATCCCCGGGTACATTGCATTTAAACCGCAAAGGAATCTGTCTTCCGTCATTTCCCTGATTTTCCCATCTGATTACACATCCCCGGCTTTTCTGCTCAATTTGGGTAAGCTCCTGCGTCCGATACCATGGAACGGGCACAAAACCTCCGTTTAACTCGGGAAGCTGCAGATTTTCCTGCTGTTCCATGTTTTTTTCCGTTATAAAACCGAAGCCTTTCTCCGGCGTATACAAGTCCTCCGGGCTGACAATACTGCCTTCTTTTCCGCTGCCGGGAAAAAATAAATATTTTTTCCTATACATCTTAAAGAGCTCCGTCTTTTTCAATCGATGATGATGTTAATACACTGCTGAAGAAAGCAAGAGCAAGTCCCTGGCCCCAGCCTTGAATCCATCGTCTGGAAATACCTCTGTAGCCATCCACATCCTTCATAACTGCGGTGCCTCCCGATACATTCATCACTCTGCCGTCCTCGCTGACATTTTCAAGCAGTCCCTTAATAGCTTTATTGATATAGCGTGTATGTAAAGGATTTCCCCTTTCAAGCATTGCTGCCGCGATTCCCGCTGAGGCTGAAATTTCCTCATAAGACTCTTCATCGTTTAATACGGTTCTCCAAAGTCCGTTTTCTGTCTGCACTGTTTTCAATGCAGACAGCTGATCATTTAAGGAACCTGCAATATCAAGATACTTGGGATAAAGATAGCATTCCGGCAAAATGCCGCCTACCTTTGACATCGTATATGCGGCCCATGCATTGGCCCTTCCCCAATAAATTCCTGACATATGGTCCCCTGAAATATTATTGTATCCATGATAGTAAAAGCCTGTTTTTTCATCCTGAAGATAATTAATGTGCCAATACCATTGATTTAAAGCATCCTCTATCATATCTTCATCTTTATTCATAACTCCCACCCGGAGCAGAAGGAACGCCGCCATAAATAAGGTATCCGCCCATGCCTGTTCCGGAAAATCATTTTTGGCTGATACTGTATGCTGCAGAACATTATCTCCAAACCGAAGAGCATCCTTCCTGATATATGCTATCTTGCTCATAAGAATATCATAGTATTTTTCTTCGCCGGCAGCCTGATACAAGGTCACCAGACAATGTCCCATCGCACAGGCATTCACTGTCCATACCTTAGGCAAACCAAGTTCAATCAATTCGTCCACTCTTTCTTTTAAGAGCGTCAGGTATTTTTCATTTCCTGTCTTTTCATAGGCTTCACAAATTCCATAGTAAGCTACGCCGCAAGGCCAGTCCCATGTCAAATCCATCTTCATGGTTCTTTCCACAATTCTGTCTATTACATCTTCTATCTGTTTTTTATCGTATTCCAGTTTCATTTACAGGCCTCCATTTCTATTTATGCTTTTTCAGCTGCTTTCAATCCAGGTGGAACAGTAAATCCAAATCTACGGAAACAGGGCTGTTATCAGGATTTGTTTCCATAATATCCGCCATAAAATCCCACCATTTACGGTTTATTGCGGTATCTGCGCTTTTCGCCCAAAGTTCTTCATCCTCAATCTCAATATATCCGAATAAAGTCAGCGTTTCCTTATCAAGAAAAATAGAATAATTTTTGCCTCCATGCTCATGAATCATGTCCTTCATTTCCTGCCACAACTCATTATGGCGCTTTTCATATTCGGCTTCCTGGCCGGGATATAATTTCATCTTAAATCCTTTATACATTATGACTTCTCCTTTCGCTTTTTCCCCACTTTATTTTTATTATACAAAACCGATTTTTCGCTTTCAATTTTCTTTTATTCAAAAATACAGCAATTTCGACCATATTGCTTATTTTTATTTGACTTATTCCCCATTTCTGTATTATTCTAATAAGTAACTTTATTTTATAAAGAAAAAGGAGACCGCCATGTCAAAGTCCATACACAGTCTTGTAACAGACACCTCCATTACCCTTTGGTGGGAACGGACAGCTTCTTCCCCGTCACAATATCAAATATTCCTGAATGACACTCTTGCAGAAACAACAGACAAAACTCATGCGGCTTTCAGAGATTTAAATGCAGATTGTTTGTATAAAATACGCATTGAACCTTCAGGGGTAATATTGGAAATACAGACTTCGGCTGCCAAACGGCGGTTGGATGTTACGAAAGCCCCCTATTTTGCTGTTGGCGACGGCAGAACTATGAATACTCACGCACTGCAATCGGCCATAGATAACTGCGGAAACGACGATGTCGTTTATCTTCCTGCCGGAACTTATATGACAGGCTCTCTGTATCTTCACAGCAATATGGAGCTGTATTTGGAAGAAGGCGCTATTCTTCAGGGAACAGATAATCCGGAGGATTACCTTCCCCGCATTCCCAGCCGCTTTGAGGGTACTGAAATGGAATGTTACAGCAGCCTTTTGAATTTAGGAAAACTTGACCACACCTCCGGGCCAAACTGTGAAAATGTATTAATTCACGGAAAGGGAACCATAGCAAGCGGCGGTCAGACTCTGGGCCTGCGTATTATTGAATCTGAACGGATACGTTTAAGGGATTATCTGGAAGCCCTGGGCGATAAAATAAAAGAATGTGAGAATGATAATACAATTCCGGGCAGGGTGCGCCCTCGCCTGATTAATTTGAGCAACTGCAGTAATATGCGCATCAGCGGACTTACTTTGGCAAACGGCGCCTGTTGGAATGTCCATATGATTTACTGTGATAATATTACCACCGACCATTGTATCTTCCGCTCTGAAGGCGTATGGAACGGCGATGGATGGGACCCTGATTCCTCCTCTGACTGCACTCTTTTTGCCAGTGAGTTTTTTACCGGCGACGATGCTGTGGCCATTAAATCAGGCAAAAATCCCGAGGGCAATATTATTAACCGCCCTTGTGAACACATCCGTGTCTTTGACTGCTGCAGCGCTTTCGGGCACGGTATCTGCATCGGCAGTGAAATGAGCGGTGGCGTAAATGATGTAAAAATCTGGGATTGTGACCTGCAGCACTCCATGAGCGGATTGGAAATCAAGGGAACCAAAAAGCGCGGCGGTTATGTGCGTAATATTCAGATACAAAACTGTATCCTGCCGCGAATTCAGATTCATGCGGTGGGCTATAATGATGACGGAATCGGCGCCAAAACCCCTCCCGTCTTTGAAGACTGTCTTTTTGAAGATATTTATCTTACCGGACGCTTTCAGGACTGTCATGGCGACGGAAAGGAACATCCCTGTCCTGTAATCACCCTGGAGGGCTTTGACGAACCTGGTCATACTATAAAGAATATTACTTTCAAAAATCTCACTCTGGCTTCCGGAGCTTTGCAGAATATTGTGCTGAAATGCTGTGAAGGAATTCATTTTGAGGGGATAAGGGCATAAAAGGGGCCGTTGTTCTGTTTTGATTATGGGATATTGGCATTACCATTGTATATGATTTTTAAATACGACCTTTTTCTGCCCTGCTGTAATTTCACCTAATTCATAGCAATTATAATATCGGGAAACTATCTCTGTTACCCTATCCTTATATTGCTTATCCACCACAATATTCAAGCCCACACCGCAGTTAAAGGTGGAAAGCATTTCCTTCTCTTTAATATTCCCGATTTTCTGAATATAAGAGAATATGGGCAGGGGCTTCACTTTGGCCAAATCTATTTCCGCTGACAGTCCCTCCGGTATAATTCTGCACAGATTTCCTTCAATTCCGCCTCCGGTTATGTGCGCCATGCCATGCACCTGACTGTCTTTTCTTATAGGCTTTACAGCCTTGTAATAAGGCGTATGAGGCTTCATAATCTGCTCAATGAAAGTTTCCCCTTCAATTTTTTCCAGTTTTATCTGAGGCATCTTATCCATCAGCATTCTTACTAACGAATATCCATTGGTATGAAGCCCGTTAGATGCCACTGCCAGAACAATATCTCCTTCCCTTACAGACGAACCGTCAATAATGGCTTGCTTTGAAATTATCCCGGCAATACTTGAGGTTAAAATATATATACCTTTATCCACCACCTGAGGCTGTATGGAGGTTTCACCGCCTGCCAGTACACACTCATTTTCCCTGCAGGCCTGTGAAATTCCTTTAACAAAAGCCTTTATTGTTTCTTTCTCTGCATTGCCGCAGACAATAGTATCCAAAACCGCCAAAGGCTTTGCTCCCATCACGGCAATATCATTTACCAGATGATTAATCATGTCGTGACAAATCGATTCGCTGTAACCATACTCCATTGCCAGCTTCTGTTTGGAACCCGGCTCCTCTGACTTCAATACCAGCACCGGGTCTGCAATTTCAGGGAAACTGATATCATACAGGGAAGCAAACGGCCCCAGACCGTTCAATACTCTTTTATCCTCCGATTTCAAATAAACTGACATTTCTCTTTTCATGGCATCTGTATAGGAGATATCCACTCCCGCCTTACTGTAGGAAAAATTTTCTTCATCCTTTTCCCGCCCTGCCAGGATCTCATCCACTGTTACATTCAAAAGCCCGGCAAGCTCCACAAGCATCTCCACATTAGGCAGTGTTCCGTTTTCCCATTTGGAAACTGCCTGAAAAGACACCTGAAGTCTTTCCGCCACTTCTGCCTGAGTCAGCCCCAATTCCTTTCTTTTATTTGTGATAAACTCCGCAATCTTTTGATTATTCAGCATAAAAACAGCCTCCCTTTTGCATCCTGTATCTCTATTCTACGCAAAAGAAAAGCCGCTTACAATAACCGAATATTTGAGGTTATAAAATAAATTCTACCGGGAGTTGATTATAATTATGACAAAATTCGCTTTTGATTAATTGCCAGCAGCTCTTTATCCGTTAAATCCACCATTAACAATTTCTCCAGTTCCGCAGCTGCCTCCTCCACAGTCTTCTCATCCTGCAGTTTCCCACTTATATAATCCTGCTTTTCTAAGACCGACATAAATAAAGGAACCTGTTTACCGTCGCTATTTTCAAAATACAGCAGCGAAGCTCTTGCCATTGCGCTTCCGTCAACAATTTTTTCATGTGCCATTTTCAAATATCGTGGTATTGTCAGCAACTCTTTTAAATAAGGCTCAAGGTCATATATATTTAACGTCCATGCCACATTTTTAATGGCATAATAAATAATGCTTTTTATAATCTTATCCTGTGCATCAAGTATCAGCTTTGTATATCCGCACCCATACCTGTCCTCCAAATCGCCGAAAAATGAATAATCCTTTTTTCCCAATTCCTGATGATTTATTTCAGACAAATTGATGCAGATTTGACCCAGCAGCAGGTTGCCGATATCTTAAATTGTAAGCGGGAGGTCTACCGCAGATACGAGAAGGGAATCCGTGAGTTGCCTCTTTCTTATGCCATAATTCTTGCTGAATACTATTCTGTATCGCTGGATTATCTGGTAGGGATTTCAGATATAAAAAATAATTGACAAACCCCAGCGTTTTGTTTATGATAAATTCATCAGAAAAATTCAAAATATTGTGTATTTCACACATTCAGGCAGCTTCTGCCAGATTTTTCTTTATATCATTAAATACGGCAGAAACTGATATGTATCTGTGGAAGAAATGACACCTTTCAGTATCCTGCCAACATACAGGGAGGATACTATATGAAAAAATCTTTACGCAACTTTTTTTATAACTGGCGTGGGAAAAAACGGTATAAGGTGCACCGCCAGATTAAAGACAGACTTTTCCGCTTTCTTTTTGAAAAAGACCGGGAAGCATTACTGCAACTTTATAATGCATTGAATAATACCGATTATACAGATGCGTCTATGCTTAGAGTAGCGACAATTGAAAGCGCCGTTTATGTGGTAATGAAAAATGATTTGGCATTTATCATTGCCGGAGTTTTAAATATGTATGAACATCAAAGCTCCGTTAACCCTAACATGCCGGTTCGCTTTCTGATTTATCTGGCCAAGGAATATCAGGGGATTATAGAAAAAGCCCAAGAAAGTATTTACGGCTCCAGACAGATTGTACTGCCCACACCGCACTGTGTTGTGTTTTACAATGGTGATAAGGAGATACCGGAGGAACAGATTTTAAGGCTTTCTGATGCTTTTGAAAATAAGACTCATAAGGCAGATATTGAATTAACAGTAAAAGTTCTGAATATAAACTACGGACATAATTTGAATTTAATGAAGCAATGTAAAATTCTTAAGGAGTATGCAGAGTTTGTAAGTATTACAAAATCTTTTGCATCAAGGACGGCAGACAGGAAATCAGCCTTAAATGATGCAATTGAATACTGCATACAAAACCACATTCTTGAAGATTTTCTCAGGAAATATCGTATGGAGGTGCTTGGGATGTTATTGGAAGAATTTGATGCAGATAAATATGAACGTTCCCTGAAAGAAGAAGGACGTGAGGAAGGGTTTGCAAAGGGATGTGAAGAAGGGGAAGCACAACTCTTAAAGCTTCTCGAATATTTATTTTCGGACAATCGCCAGGAGGATGTCCGGCTCGCCGTAAATGACAAGAGCATACGGGAAAAACTCTATAAAGAATATAACATGAAGTCAACAACCTCGCTGTAAGCAACGAGGCATCGAGCTTGTTGCAGGGTATTGCCTTGCTGCACTCGTCAAGGTCATGCAGGCATGACTTTGACTCATTGCTCGTGGGAATAAAAGGAACACACATGGAAAATCAATACTTTAATGAATCGCTCCAAAACTTTGTCAGGGATTTTGCTTACGGAGGCGCCATCAGGCATCTGGCAGACCTTGGCTATGATACGGACAGAATCATCAAGGAATATCATTATCCTCTTCCGAGAGATGTGATAGATAAAATGGTACAGGACCATTTAAAAAGTAAATCATCTCCCGCAGCCGATAAATGATTTCTTTGAAGATTCCGCCGTTATATTTTTTACCTGGACAATATACTCTACTTTTTCTCTTTCCTGAGTCTTCCGATAAAGTTTCCTATCTTATCCATTGCAATCTTAAGATTTTCCAGAGAATATGCATAAGAAATTCTCAGGAAGCCTTCACCACAGTCGCCGAATGCCGTACCGGGTACTACCGCTACCTTTTCTTCTTTAAGAAGCCTTTCTGCAAACTCTTCGCTGCTCATGCCAAATTCCTTAATGCAGGGAAATACATAAAAAGCGCCGTAAGGCTCGAAGCACTGCAATCCCAGTTCTTTAAAAGTATGCATCAGAAATCTTCTTCTTTGGTTATATGCTTCTCTCATCTGAGCCACATCATCATCCCCATTGCGCAAAGCCTCAACTGCTGCATACTGGCTGGTAGTAGGCGCGCACATAATGGCAAACTGATGAATCTTCGTCATCTGCTCCATAATCGCAGCCGGAGCACATGCATACCCCAATCTCCATCCTGTCATAGCATAGGATTTGGAAAAGCCGTTTATAAGGACAGTTCTTTCCTGCATTCCGGGCAGACTCACAATAGAAACATGTTTCCCTTTATAACTGAGCTCTGAATATATTTCATCGGAAATAACAAAAATATCTTTTTCGCGGATAACCTCTGCAATTGCTTCCAAATCCTCCTTCTCCATAATTGCCCCAGTAGGATTATTAGGGAAAGGCAGAATCAATATCTTTGTTTTATCTGTAATAGCATTACGAAGCTCCTGAGGCGTCAGCCTGAATTCATTTTCTTCCTTCAGCTCAATAATAACAGGCTTGCCATCTGCCAGAATAGCGCAGGGTTCATAGGAAACATAGCTGGGTTGGGGAATCAACACTTCCTCACCGGGATTTACCATGGCACGGAGCGCAATATCAATAGCTTCAGAACCTCCTACCGTAACAAGCACTTCATGCGCTGCATCATAAGAAACTCCCTGTGTTCTTTTTATGTACTTTGTAATTTCAACCCGTAATTCCTTCAGGCCCGCATTAGAAGTATAAAAGGTTCTTCCCTTTTCCAGAGAATAAATACCCTCGTCACGGATATGCCAAGGCGTATCAAAATCAGGTTCACCCACGCCCAGAGAAATAGCATCCTCCATTTCATTTACTATATCAAAAAATCTGCGGATACCCGAGGGCTTAATATCCACAATTTTATCTGCTAACGGATTTCTCATGGTGTCACTTTCTCCCTTGTATCTTCATATTTTTTTGTTAAAATTGTTCCGTGGTCCTTATATTTCTTAAGAATAAAATGAGTTGCAGTACTGAGCACTCCATCCAGTGTGGAAAGCTTATCGGAAACAAAGCTTGAAACCGCCTTTAAGGATTTTCCATCCAGTGTTATCAGCAAATCATAACCGCCGGAAATCAGATATACACTGTTTACTTCAGGGTATTTGTAAATTCTCTCTGCAATATTATCATAGCCCTGGCCTCTCTGAGGGGTTATTCTTACTTCAATCAGCGCCGTCACCTTTTCAATAGAAGTCTTTTCCCAGTCTATCATGGTATGATAGCCGCAGATAACACCTTCTTCCTCCAGCGCTTTCAACTCGTTGGCGATATCTATTTCTTCTACTCCCAATATAACCGCCAGTTCCTTAATATCAATCCGGCTGTTTTTTTCAATAATTGCTAAAATCTGTTCTCTCATTAAAAGGTTCCTCCTTAATTAAAAGCTACTTTAAATATTTCATCCGGTTTCGCAGGCTCTAAAAATCTGGTTTCATCCTCATTTAAAATTATTTTGTCATTACTATCCGTGGTTCTTCCTATGACTGCCGAAGCAATCCCTTCTTTTGCAAGCTTCTTCACCAGTTCATTTCCATCCGCAGTAACAATCAGAAGGCATCCGCCTGATAATAATTCATAGGGATTCAAATCAAAAAACTCGCAAATCTCTATGGTTTCCTGTTTTACCGGAATTTTTTTTAAGTCTATGGAAAGTCCAACGCCCATACTTTTTGAAAGCTCCCACAACGCTCCGAACACTCCGCCATTTCTGACATCATGCATCATATAAACGTCGGACTTACGGGCGGTGGCGGCCTCCGGCAGAATGGGCAGATATTTTTCAAAGCCCTGCGCTGCTGTTATAAGAGGAAGGGGATATCTTGTTAAAAGTTCTTTCTCTTTTTCCTTTGCAAGAATTACCGTTCCTTCAATTCCAATCCATTTTGTTATCACAATATCCGAATTCTTAAAGCTGCATGATATTGTGCCGCATTTACCGTTCGATTTTGTACTATCCCTTTCAGCAAATGACTGACCGGGGAGCTGCCTGATTACCTTTCCGACAGCGGTTACCGTAATGACAGGATTCTTTACGGAATCCGCAACCTCCGTATGCCCTCCCACTATTTGTATTCCTGAAGCTTTACAAATATTCTCAATCTGTTTCATCAATTCCTGAAGCTGTGATTCAGGTGCTTCCTCCGGCAGAGTAACAGCCAATGTAACTGCAAAAGCCTCCGCTCCGGATGCCGCCAGATTATTAACTGCCGCATACACCGCCAGACTGCCTGCATTCCTTACGGGAATAGAAATTGTCTGAGTTGAAACAGCTAAAACATTATTTTTTAAAGGCAGTTCTTTTTCATTACATACACACCTGAAAAAGGCGCAGTCTAATCCAATATCTGCACCTTTAAGTATTTCATCCCTTTGCGTATGAATATATTTTAAAACAGAGCGTTTCAATACGCTTTCTGAAATTTTCCCTTTTTTCATTGCTGCCTCGCTTTCTCCTATGGGAGGCAACCGGATATTACTGCGCCGGTGTCTCAGCCGCTGGAACTTCTGCCGGTATCTCTGCCGGAGGTATTTCAGTATCTGCCGGAGGCTCCGCCGCGGCTGCAAGTGCTGCAGCAACATTCTTTACATGATCAATATTATTGGTTGATATGGCCGCCATGATTTCATTATAGGCATTAGGGTCAGCTGTTGAAACTCCGACCGTTGCCGACCTGGGAGCCATCTTATAAACGCTGGAATTTATCATTTCTCTGCTTACTTCCTGGCCATTCTCATAAACAACCTTCCAGAGATTAGCCTTGTACCCTATATGGGCAGACTGTACGGATACGGACCCTACCGGTGCAGATTCGTTTACATAAATAACCTCAGTATCAGGATATGTTTTGCTGACTACTTCACTCTCGTATGCAACACTATGACCGCTGTCCCTTGTTTCCATGCCATAGATGGTAAAACCTATCTGCTTGTCATCAGTAGTATATCCTTCAATGTAAATAGGAGCTTCCGTATTGTTTACAAAGCGGAAATCCTTGCCTGCCGATTCAGAAATAGCAGCATCAGCGGAAGGGTCCACATAAGTAACTATCATAGAATGATTGTGACGCTCTGTTACTTCAAGTTCAGCCAAAAGTACAGCATTATAAAGGGTGGTAGACACCTGGCAGATACCGCCGCCAAGACTGTCTACAACCTGCCCGTTCAAATAAGAGCCTGCCATATAATAACCGTTCGCTTCCGAAAAAGGTGAAACCATATCATAGGTTGAAAACTCTTCACCCGGATACAGGGTTTTTCCATTAATTAATGCGCAGCCATTTCTTACATTTGCGCTTCTGGAAGAGTTTGAGGTCTTAAAGCTGGTGCTGAAGGTCCCAAGCACGTCCTTTACCTTTGAAAGCTCTTCTTCCGTTCCAAGAGGCTCATCCACTTCAACAACAAGCTCAAGGGATGCCGCCTGACCATCCCAGTCCTTTGTTATATAATCATATATTAAAGAAAGGGAATCCTCTTCCTTTACTTTATAACCGATTTGACCCTGATGCACTACAAAACTGCCGTTTTCCCTTGAAAGTGTGGCATTCACAGCTTCCACATCATAGACGGAGCACTGGTCTGCAAGCACATGCCTGATTAATTCCTTATCAGCATCAAATTCCAACTCAAACCTTTTATTTTCAAATTGCAGGTCTTTTTCCGCTTTATATCTCTGAACAATATTACCGTTTTTACCGATACCTGCTGCCTGTTTCACAACATCCTTATTACTCCATGTAAATCCGATATCTGCCGGAGTAATTGTCACTTCATTTCCATTTACCGTTCTAAGGGTAATATTCTGAGTCAGAAGTCCCGTTACATAATTGTTAACCATAACCTCTGCTTCTTCAACCGTCATACCCTCCAGCGGCATATCTTCTATATAAATTCCGGATAAAATCCTGTTCTTTTCACCTGCCTGTGACTGAAAATCAGAACCAAAAAACACTGTCAGGATAATTCCCAGACAGACAATTCCCTTAATAAATTTCTTCATAATTTGCATCTTTACTCCTTCTGACGCCTTCTGGCGATTGCCTTAATACATAAAATATGCTAAAGTTGGAATTATCATAGCAAGTATTAAGAGAATGATAATGATTGATGAAATTATTCTTTTATTTTTATTGCTGTTAAAATTAAACATTTAAACTCGCCTCATTAATGTTTCTTTGAAAGGATATTATATATGAAGTTCCCCTTTTTTGCAAGTTTTATCGTTTTCTGCTTATGGCTTTCCTTTGAAATCCGCAAACATCGCAGGATTCAGGAAAAAGCCACAGATTCCTTCTGGGAAAAAGAAGCCGCTGCGAATAATACCCGCCGCAGATCCCTGGATGACCTCAATTACATCCAGATTCCTTTCGACCGCCTGCCTATGGACATTCTTAAGGATGAGCCTGCTGTTGCGCAATGCCAGGATACCTTATACACATTATCCAAAGATTCCATTGTAAATCTTACAGGAATCAGCAACACAGACTTAAAATTAAAATACGGTGCGCCAAATATTGACTTGCTGTCCCTTTATGACCAACGCTATACCACCCTGGCCAGGACCTTGCAAGCCTGGGCAAATATACTTTATGAAAACGGTTACATTTCAGAAGCCTGTACTGTTTTAGAATTTGCAGTGGAAACCCGCATTGATATAAGTTCTTCCTACAAGCTGCTTTCTTCCATTTATCAGCAAAACGGACAAATCGAAAAAATACGCCGTCTGATACCTATCGCTTCACAATTAAATACGGTTTTATCAGGGCATATTGTTTCTTCGTTGGAAGAATTAATCAAATAGACGCACTTCCCACTGCTTGTACCTATAGTCTGCCATATTTTAAAATAATTTTATCTGCCAGACGGCTGGCCTCATTTCTGGTCAGTCTGTCTATATCATAGTCTATTACCAGTTTATGCCGGTTTACCAGTTTATATAACCTTTCCTTTTGCTGCCGGGTGGCTGGATTTTCCTTTTTCACCTTATAAATCAGTGGTACAGGCTTAAAAACCTCCTCCTCAGGAAAATTATCCGCAAGTTTGAAGTAAAGCTGCGCTGCTGCCCACGCATCATTTCCTGCCCGGTGCGCCTCATATGTTATTCCGTAATAATTGCACAGAAAAGTCAGTTTTCGGCTCTCAAGCTGCGGCAAAAGTTTCCTCGCTGCCTTAAGGGTATCAATTCCCTGCTTTTCAAAGCTGAGATTATTATTTACCGCTGCTCTTTTTATAAAAGAGAAATCAAACAAAATTCTGTGTCCCAAAAGCACATCATCCCCGCAAAAGAGCAGTAATTCCGGAAGAATATCCTCAATATAAGGGGCTTTTTCCAGATCCTTTCCGGTAATTCCCGTAAGCTGTGTAATTTTTTCATCAAGCATACGTGCCGGATTTATCAATTTTTCAAACCGCTGTATTTCTTTGCCGTCCCTTATTTTAACGGCTCCGATTTCAATTATTTTATCTCTTTTAGGGTCAAGACCTGTGGTTTCAATATCTAATGTAATAAAATCACGAATCACTTTTTCCCTTTCCGCTCCCTTGCTGCATAATCAGAGCATAAATCCTGCAGAAAGCATTCCTCACATTTAGGCGTCGGCGCCTTACAGATGGTTCTTCCCAATGTAATAATATGAATATTCCATAAAATCCAATGATCCTTCGGAAGCTTTTTCATTAAGTCCATTTCTACCTTAATGGGGTCATCTTCTTTGGTAATTCCAAGCTTTTTGGAAATCCTTTTAACGTGAGTATCCACTACGATGCTGGGTTCATGATAGATGTTGCCTCTGATTACATTAGCGGTTTTTCTTCCTACCCCGGCCAAAGAAGTAAGCTCCTCAATGCTTTTAGGAACTTCTCCTCCGAATTTATCCCTGAGATCCTTACAGCAGGCAATGATATTTTTCGCCTTATTGTGATAAAATCCCGTAGAATGAATATCCTTTTCAAGTTCTTTTAAATCCGCCTCCGCAAAATCGTCAATACTCTGATACTTTTGAAATAAATCCTCTGTAACTATATTTACTCTTGCATCGGTGCACTGTGCACTCAGCATGGTCGCAATTAAAAGCTGCCATGCATTTTCATGATTTAAATAGCATTTGTATTCCCGTCCATATTCCCCATCCAAACGCTCCAGTATTTTCTGTATACGGCTTGTCATATGGTAACTCCCTTATCTGTTTTCCTGCGTAAAAGGGCGTATCGGCATGAGCCGATACGCCTGCTTCTATTACTTCCAGAATTTCTTTTTCTTAGTATCCTTGCCATCTGAAGCTTTATCTGTCTGCACATTCTTAGCCGCATTCAGACTGTCGCCTGTAATGGCATCAAACTGCCTTAACAATTCCTTAGCTTCATGTGAAAGCTTATCGGGCGTCTGCACTACCAGTGTTACATAATGATCCCCACGCGTTTCTTTATTTCTGAGAGAAGGTACACCTTTCCCCTTTAATCTCACCTTAGTATCGGTCTGCGTTCCAGCCTTAACTTCATATATAACCTTTCCATCCACAGTATCCACTACTACATCACCGCCAAGCGCAGCCACTGCAAAAGAAACAGGCACAGTGGAATATATATTATAATCCTGCCTCTGGAAAATAGGATGGCGCCCTACAATAACTTCAACCAGTAAATCTCCTCTGGAACCGCCATTTAAACCGGGCTCACCTTTATCCCGGATACGGACACTCTGCCCATTATCAATGCCCGCCGGAATAGATACCTGTATTTTCTTACGGCTGACAATATAACCGGAGCCATGACAATCTGCACATTTTTCTTTAATTACTTTTCCTGTCCCGTTACATTCAGGACAAGTCTGCACATTTCGTACTGTACCGAAGAATGACTGCTGCGTAAACACAACCTGACCCTTGCCTCCGCACTTGGAACAGGCTTCAGGGCTGGTCCCCGGTTTTGCCCCGCTGCCATGGCAGGTTTTACATTCATCCTTCAGGGTCAGTTCAATCTCCTTATCAACGCCGAATACGGCCTCTTCAAAAGTAATACGTACACTGGTGCGGATGTTCGCCCCCTTCATAGGGCCGCTGCTGCTTCTTCCTCTTCTTCCGCCGCCAAAAAAATCCCCAAAAATATCGCCGAAAATATCACTGAAGTCTGCACTGTTGAAGTCAAAACCGCCAAAGCCACCGCCGCCGGCACCTCCTTCAAATGCTGCATGCCCAAACTGATCATATTGCTTTCTTTTTTCAGGGTCACTTAAAATCGCATAGGCTTCAGAAGCCTCTTTAAATTTTTTCTCGGCCTCAGCATCTCCCGGATTCATATCCGGATGATATTTTTTAGCGAGTACTCTATATGCCTTTTTGATTGCGGCTTCATCCGCATTTTTATCCACTCCAAGGACTTCATAATAGTCTCGTTTCTGCTCTGCCATAGTCTATCCTCCATGCTGTATACATGCAAAGAAGAATGGCCGCTGCCATTCTTCCCGAGAAAGCATTAGTTCTTCAAAGGCGGCGTACTCTGCCGCCTCAGAAGAACTCTTTCCCGCTTCTTTATTTTATACTTCTCTGTAATCTCCGTCAACTACATCATCTGCGGGACCTGCATCTGCTCCCATATCAGGACCGGCCTGACCGCCCATGCCGCTCATATCAGGACCTGCACCGCCAGTCTGCTGCATGTTTTCATACATCTTAGTAAAGAGTGCCTGAGCGCTGTTTGTCAGCTTTTCTTTTGCAGCCTTTAATTCATCAATATCACTGTCAGACATTTCCTGGTCTTTTGTTCTGTCAAGAATTGCCTTAACTGCTGCTACATCTGTTTCTACGGCTGATTTTGCAGAAGCATCAATCTTATCTCCTACTTCATTTAAAGCCTTTTCTGTCTGAAATACGAAGGAGTCAGCGTCATTTCTTACATCAATGGCTTCTTTTCTCTTCTTATCCTGTGCTTCAAATTCAGCCGCTTCCTTTACTGCCTTATCAATTTCTTCATCAGACATGTTAGAGCCTGCTGTAATTGTAATATGCTGTTCTTTGCCTGTTCCCAGATCCTTAGCGGATACATTTACAATACCGTTTGCGTCAATATCAAAGGTTACTTCAATCTGCGGTACGCCGCGCATTGCCGGAGGAATACCATCCAGTCTGAACTGCCCTAATGACTTG